>JBEIHH010000065.1:0-17407 GCA_040381475.1 Crocinitomicaceae bacterium
CGGTGATGCAATTGTAGTTTACAGCTCGTCATCAACAGATGGTTGCCCATACACTATTACCCGCACATGGACTGCTACCGACGAGTGCGGTAACCAGTCTACTGCCAGCCAGACAATTCTGGTTGTTGATACTACAAATCCTTACATTGTTTCTTCTCCTGCAATTCAGGTTACTGTTGAGTGTGGTACTGACGTTCCATTCACTGCACCTGTATTTGATGACAATTGTGATGAAAATCTTTCGATTACATACAATGAACTAACACCCAGCGGCGCTTGCTTGCCAGGTTTGATTCGTACTTGGATTGCAACTGATGATTGTGGTAATTCTGCTCAGTTCCAGCAATACATTTCTATTGTTGATACAACCAATCCATATTTCGATAACCTTCCGGAAAACATCACAGTAGAATGCGATGCTGTTCCTGCGGCTGCAGAAGTAACTGCTTCTGATCTATGCGACGAAGATGTTGCAGTAAGCTTTACCCAAACGGAAACAGGGGGTTGTCCATACACAATCACTCGCACATGGACAGCATGGGATGATTGTGACAACACGATTACAGGCGTTCAGGTAATTACTGTTATTGACACTCAGTATCCGCAGCTTGTGAACGTACCTGCAAACATCACGATAGAATGCGATATGCCTGCTCCGGGTTATGATGTTTTTGCAACAGACAATTGTGATCTCACTTTGATTGTTGTATTCGGTGAAGAGACTCAAATGAATGATTGCGGTTCTGTTCTGACGCGAACATGGTCTGTAACTGACGATTGTGGAAACACTACTACTCAAACTCAGGTGATCAATTTTGTGGATACTACTGATCCGATTGTAACTCAGGGAGTTCCTGCGGAGCTGACTATTGAGTGTGATGAGGACGAGCCTGTTTACACACCAATATTTGACGATAACTGTGACGAGGATTTGGCTCTGACAGCAATAAGCGGCATTAACAATGTTTCTGATTGTGGTTATGATATCGAGCGCACCTGGTCTGCAATTGATGACTGCGGCAACAGCGTTTCGGTGTCTCAGGTAATTCACGTTCTTGATACTACTGATCCTATTCTTGTGGGTGTTCCTGCCAACACTACTGTTGATTGCAATGCAATACCAGCGCCGGCTCAGGTAACAGCTACTGACAATTGTTCAACTCCTGCCGTTACGATGAGTCAGGTAGTTTCGGAAGGTTGTCCTTATACGATCACTCGCACCTGGACTGCTACTGATGCTTGTGGTAACACAACCTCGGCTGTTCAGATAGTTACAGTTGTTGATACTCAGAGCCCATTTGTTGTAAACAACCCTCCAATAGTTTACAATATTGAATGCGGAGACGTTCTACCACAGAATGATCCAATATTCTCAGATAATTGTGATCAGACGCTTGCAATTGAATTTGAAGAACAAATGGTAAGTGGTGATTGTCCTGGTGGTATAATCCGCACATGGACTGCTAGCGACAATTGCGGTAATTCAGTTGAATTCCAGCAAATAATTTTCATCCAGGATACAACTGATCCGTTCGTTGTTGAAGGTGTTCCTGCTGAACTGACTTATGAATGTGACGAAGTTATTCCATCATTTACTCCGGTGTTCGATGACTCCTGCGATGATGATCTTACTTTGACAGCTGTAAGTGGTATTGTAAATCAAACTCCTTGTGGATATGATATTGAGCGTGTTTGGACTGCAGAAGATGATTGCGGAAACAGTATCTCTGTAACCCAGATTATACACGTTGTTGATACTACGGATCCAATTTTGATCGGTGTTCCTCAGGACGCTACATTCGAGTGCGGTCAGGTAATTCCTGCTCCGGCTGTTGTAACTGCTTCTGATAATTGTGATGATCAAGTGGTTGTTTTATATGCTGCTGAAGAATTTGTGCTCGATTGTGGATACTACTTGATACGCACTTGGAGAGCATATGACAACTGCGGTAATGAGGCAGTGGAAAGTCAGTTTATCTATGTAATTGACGAAACTGATCCGATTGTATCCGTTGTTCCTGCTGATATCACAATTGAATGTGACCAGCCTATTCCGGCAATCGTTGAATTCTCTGCTACTGATAACTGTGGTGATCCTGTATTGAACGTTTCTGAATTCATCATTCCCGGCGAATGCGGATATCAGATCAAGCGTTATTACAACGCAACTGATGCATGTGGAAACATGACTTCAGTTCCGCATATTATTACTATAGTTGATACAACTGCTCCTGTGATGGTTGCTCCGGCTAATGTGACAGTGTCTTGTGACAACATACCTGCTGCTCCTGTAGTTACTGCAACAGACAACTGCGACGAAGAGATAACTGTTTTGTTCAACGAAGTATCAGAAGATGGATGTCCATATACTATAACACGCACCTGGACTGCAACTGATGATTGCGGTAACCAAACAGTAGTTACTCAGTATGTAAGTGTTTATGATGAGGTGCTTCCGGTATTCGACGCATATCTCCCTTACGTTACTGTTGAGTGCGATCAGGTAGATGAGTATATGCTCACTGCTACTGATAACTGCGATGCAGAAGTTGAAGTTGTCGTGATCGACGAATCTCAGGTTTCTGGTCAGTGCTACGGCAGTCTATTGCGCACTTATGAAGCAACTGACAACTGCGGCAATAGCGTAACAACATTCCAGATCATTGATATAATCGATTCTACTGATCCGGTTATATTCAATGTGCCTGCTGATGTTACCATCTACTGTGGTGATGAGGCTCCTGTGGTTCCTGCTGATATTTACGCAACTGACAATTGCACCGTTGATCTGATCGTTTCATTTGAGCAAACTCAGACCAACACTTTCTGTCCATTCGACATTATCCGCACATGGACTGTGATGGATGATTGTGGTAACGCAGTGAGCGCAACCCAGGTTATTCAGGTTGAAGTTGAAGTTGAAGATTTCGTGAATGTGAATTCATTCCCGAACCCAGCTTCTGAAGAGTTCTCAGTGAAGTTCAGCACACCAACAGATGCTATAGTATTCGGTGCTATTTATGATGTAACTGGTCGCGAAGTTCAGCCTTTCTTCAGTGGAAAAGCCGACGGTGGCCGCCAGTACAACTGGAGCATGAATGCCAAGGTGTTCGAAGCCGGTACTTACAATGTAAGAATGGTGGTGAATGACAGAGTTTATAACGAAAGGCTGATTATCAGCAATAAATAATCTGATTCATCAGATAAAATTCATGGAAGCCGCTCCTTTAGGGGCGGCTTCCTGCATGAATGACTTAGGCTACTTCCTCGTAAATTCGCGCTTCAATTATGAATTATGGAAATAAGTGCATTAAAGGCAATCTCACCGGTCGACGGACGATACAGAAGTCAATCCGATGTGCTTTCCGGATATTTTTCGGAATATGCCCTCATAAGATATCGAGTCTGGGTTGAGCTGGAATATTTCATTGCACTCTGTGAACTGCCTCTGCCACAGTTGAAGGATGTTGATGCTGACCAGATAAAACGAATTCGCAATATTTATTGGGAAATTAATGATGGGGATGTGCTGCGGGTAAAGGAACTCGAAAAAACCACGAATCACGATGTTAAAGCTGTAGAATATCTGATCCGCGAAAAGTTTGAATCGTTGGGTTTGTCGAAGCATGTTGAATTCATACACTTTGGTCTGACCTCTCAGGATATCAACAATACCGCAGTTCCAGCTTCTTTCAGGGATGCCTTAGAAGAAGTCTATATTCCTGCAATAGACAGAATTCTTGAACAACTTGTAAATATGGCCAAAGAATGGAAAGATGTGTCTATGCTCGCAAGAACCCATGGACAGCCTGCATCACCAACACGTCTGGGCAAAGAGATATATGTGTTTGTTGATCGATTGGACGAGCAGCTTAACCAGCTGGAGCAGATTCCATATAATGCAAAGTTTGGTGGAGCAACAGGCAATTTCAATGCGCATCATGTTGCCTATCCTGAAATTGACTGGGTTGATTTCGCCAATTCATTCCTTGCCACCAAACTGCATTTACGCAGAAGCCGCTTTACGACGCAAATTGAGCATTACGATAATATGGCTGCGGCATTTGATGCCCTGAAGCGAACCAATACAATATTGATTGACTTGTGCCGAGATATCTGGACCTATATCTCGATGAACTACTTCCGGCAAAAAGTGAAAGAAGGCGAGGTTGGTTCTTCTGCCATGCCGCACAAGGTTAATCCAATAGATTTTGAGAATGCAGAAGGCAATCTGGGAATTGCCAATGCACTGCTGGAACATTTGTCGTCAAAATTACCTGTAAGCAGACTGCAGAGGGATCTCACGGATAGCACCGTACTCAGGAATATTGGCGTCCCAATGGCGCATACGATCATCGCATTCAATTCTATCGAAAAGGGCTTGAGCAAACTTTTACTTAATGCTGATGCTTTGAAAAGGGATCTCGATGAGAACTGGGCGGTTGTGGCCGAAGCCATTCAGACAATTCTGAGACGTGAGAATTATGATCACCCATATGAGGCTCTCAGACAACTGACAAGAGGAAAGCAGTCAATATCTCAATCAGATATTCACGCGTTTATTGACACGCTTGATGTTAAAGAGACAGTAAAAGAAGAAATGAAAAAAATTACCCCAGCTAATTATACCGGGATGGATTTGATGGACGGTGAATTTGAGGCATGAAGAAATTCCGGGAAATATTTGCATTGGTGAGTGGTTACCGGAGTAGTCTCTTGTCGAATTTGTTGTTCAATATTCTGAATGCTGTATTCTCCTTGTTCACCTTTCTGGCTATTGTGCCATTTCTTTATATTCTTTTCAGGGTAGATGGAACGTCCAGAGCCAGCAGTGACTCCAATGCTCTTTGGGTTTGGGCAAGTGGCGCTCTTGACAAGTTTGTACTTGAGCATGGTCAGGCAACCGCACTTGCGCTGATGTGTGTATTTATTGTGATCATGGCTTTGCTGAAAAATCTGGTCAATTATTTGTCCCTGCTGAGCATAGCGCACATCAGAACAGCGGTTTCACGGGACATGCGTCAAAAGCTCTATCAGAAAGTCCTGGATTTGCCCGTTTCCTTCTTTACCAACGAAAGAAAAGGTGATATCATTTCCAGAATGACCAATGATTTGATGGAGATCGAATTCAGCGTCATTGGTGCTTTGGAGGCATTGCTTAAGTCGCCTGTCATGATTCTGCTTTCGTTGATCACGCTTATTGTGATCAGCTGGAAACTGACGTTGTTTTCACTGATTTTTTTACCTCTCAGCGGTTTCCTGATTTCGCGCATTGCCAAAAGTCTGAAGAACGCTGCGAAGCGCGGAAAAGGTAGTCTCGGAGATTTAATTTCCATCATTGAAGAAACTTTAACGGGAAATAAAATCATCAAGGTTTTCAACGCTGAACCACAATTCAAACAGAAGTTTGACCGGATGAATGACTATTATTTCCGGCTCATGCATAAACTATATAGAAGGGAGTATCTGAGTTCTCCAATGAGTGAATTGATTTCGCTCGTAGTGATTGCTATTTTGCTTTTTGTAGGAGGTAAAATTGTTATTAGCGGTGAAATGGGAGGGGAGATGCTCATCGGATATCTGGTGATTTTTTCTCAGATTATCCAACCGGCACGCGCTTTTACCGATGCCATCTTTAAAGTGAATAAGGGAATTGCCTCATTGGAGAGAATCAATGAAATTTTGGATGCTCCATTAACCATTAGAGATAGCGATCAACCGAAGGAGCTAAATGACTTCAAGTCTGAAATTGAGTTCAAGAATATTCGTTTTGGGTATTATGGTGATGAAGTGATTCGGGACGTTTCATTCAAGATTAGAAAAGGGCAGACCGTTGCTCTGGTTGGACCAAGCGGAAGTGGAAAGAGTACGCTCGCGTCATTGTTGGCCCGGTTTTATGACCCTATTTCCGGTGAGGTATTGATTGATGGAATCTCTTTGCGTGATTTGAAAACGGCTGACATCCGTAAATTCATGGGCTTCGTTTCTCAGGACTCCATACTTTTCAACGATACGGTAAAGAATAACATAGCTTTGGGATCGAACGGCATCAATACGGAGCGCATTGTTCAGTGCGCTGCAATTGCAAATGCCAAGGAGTTTATCGATAAACTGGAAGGCACCTATGACTTCAATATTGGTGACGGTGGCAATAAACTGAGTGGGGGTCAAAAACAAAGATTGGCCATAGCCAGGGCACTATTCAAAAACCCTCCTATTCTTATTCTTGACGAGGCCACTTCAGCACTCGATACGCAAAGTGAAATGTTAGTCCAGGAAGCGATTTATAAACTCATGGAGAATAGAACTTCGCTGGTGATTGCTCATAGGTTAAGCACCATAAAACGAGCTGATCAGATCATCGTTATTCAGGGTGGAAGAATAGCTGAAAGTGGCACCCACGATGAATTGATGAACAAGGGTGGAGTTTATAAACAACTTGTGGAAATGCAGAATTTTTCCTAAGGTCAATAATTCAATTTCAGTTTTACAGAGTATAACGTTTATTTCCTTTAACGTATTACCAGAACTGTTCCGGTTCGTTTTGACTTGTCAAGCAACTCAAGGTTTTGTTCATTGAGCGCGTCTATTCGCCATACATAAATTCCATCAGCAACATAGTATTCGTCTACTCCTCCGGTCCAGACAGCTTCAGGATCTTCTGTTTCAAAAACCACCGAACCCCATCTGTCAAAGATTCTGAGTTTATAGGAAGAAACACCGCTTACAATAACACGAAATTCGTCATTGAGTCCATCTCCGTCAGGGGTAAAAGCCGCCGGGGCATAAATGAAGGTACAATCTACGCCAACCCTCACTGTGTCTGTGGCAACACAGTTGCCTATTGTTGCTGACAGAACGTATTCAGTGTCACGTCCGGGGGCGGGTATAGTTACTTCGGCTCCTTCGGCGATTATGGTATTATTCATCAGCCATGTTACTTCCCCTGTTGCAGTGCCTGAAAGTTGTATCAGGTCGGTGCAAGGACTCGCAAAGTGAGGAGGTGCGATAGCAATAGGAAATTCAGCGAAGAAAACTTCTGCAGAGTCAACAGCTACGCAAAAGTTATCTGATACCGTAGCCACATAGAGACCGGATGAAGAAACAAACAAGGTGTCTTCAGTGCTGCTGTTGTTCCAAATGATTTCTGTGTAACTACCGGATGCTGTGATTTGCACAATTTCTCCATTGCATGCTGTATCGGCACTTGCCATTACCTCAAGCTCAAGCGGAACGTTCAGGCTAACTTCTATCTGATCCGATGTTTTCGGACATGAAGGATGAATCATTGCACTGAAGTAATAAGTTCCATCTTGCGTGGCATTCAATGTTGCCTGCGTTTCGCCCGGAACGGCCTGTCCATTATAGTACCATTGAATAGATCCGGTTGATTGTGCTTCAAGAATTGCTGATGGGCTGCATGTTGTTACGTCTTCGCCCGGTTCAATGATGGGATTTGCAACATCATTTATCACGACATTTGTTTCAGCGGAAAGCCCGGTACATCCATCTGATGTCACTTCAACAAAATAATTTCCTCCCGACTGTGGTGACAAACTATTGCCATTGGATGCAGGAATCGGCGAATTATTGAAATACCATTGATAGCTGTCAAATGCAGTGCCCGTTGAAAGTGTGCCAATGTTGTCTGCACAAAATTCAAGGGGACCTTGCGGCGCAATCAATGGTTCAGGAATTGCCACGACACTCACTGTTACGGCATTTGAAGCGGATGAACAAGCGCCACTGATTACCTCTACAGCATAATCCCCGGAATCTGTACAGAGGTATTCAGGAGAGATAGCTCCATTAATAGCTATTCCGTTTTGTAGCCATTGGTAACTGTCATAAGTATCAAGCAATGAAAGCAGAACAGATTCGCCTTCACAAATACTAACGGCTGATGCGGGTTCGATAACAACTGATTCAGCAGATACAACCGTCACATCAACTGGATCCGAAATGGTTTCGCAGATGCCATTTGTCAGCGTTACAGTGTATGAGCCATCGCTCAATGGGGTCCATTCATTGCTGGTGGCACCTGGTATCGCTGATCCGTTCAGGAACCACTGAAAATTTCCGGTGCCCGTCGATGACAAGACGGTTCCGTCATCTTCGCAGAGGACGATTGTACCGGCAGGTGAAATGACTGGAATAGCGGATGGCAGAACTTCTATGATATTCTGATAAAAGATGGTAGCTGGACCGCAGTTCGATGTTATTTGCAGTTCAACTCCATAGAATCCGGGACTGTCATAGCAAATTCCTGACGGGTTTTCAACTGTAGATGTCAAAGTTGAAGCTCCAAAAAATGTCCATTCCCAGCCTGTGGCTCCCTGACTTAAGTCCTCAAATGAAAGACATGCACCTGCACAAATTTCTCCTTCCGGATAGTCAAAGTCCACCACCACGAGCTCTGTACCGTTGACTGCGCCCGGTGTTGCAGAATTGCCGCATGTTTCTGCCCATTCGCCATCACAAAGTCGGGAGATAGAACAGTCTTCACCTGATGCAACCGGAATCGTTTCGAAGAATATTCCAGGCGCATTGAAGGTGATTTCTTGGGATGGACAGCCGGGAAGCGCCAATGACAACAGGTTCACCGGAAACTGGCCGGAGCCCCAATAGATACCATTGATCAATGCACCGGTTTCATTGACCAGAATAAGTTGCTCTCCGGTATTGGTGAGTATGCCAACCTGCGAATTTGTGTTGGTGGTGCAGTTGCAGGTTGCCCAGTTTAAATCCACAGTTGTGCCCGAATTCGAGCTGCCAATGACAAAGTATGAATTGCCCTGAATGATGGTGCCTTGCGGGAAGGTTAAGGAAAAATCGCCATCCGTGAGCGCATAACAACTAACATCAACTGGCTCGTCACACAAATTATATATTTCGACCCATTCAGCTGTATTCGGAACATTGTTACCATCATTGTTACCGGATGGATTCACCATGATCTCATTGAACATCAGGCATTGCGCAATGCTGAAATTCCAGAAGACAAGAAGAAACAACGTACTGACGAATCTCTGATTCAAAATTTTCAGCTTTTGGTTGACCCGAACAACGAATTAATCGGGGTGCAAATTTCGTGATCTAATTCACCTAAAAGACGAGTTTGCAATAAAATAACTTCGTCAGAATGGAAACGTGGCAACACTCAATTACGTTGTTCCCGATTCAACGACTGAATAGAAGTTAGGCAGTAGCCTTTTTGTGGGTTGGAGATTTTTTAATGAACATGTGTGCCCAGATACTTCTTGAAACTCTGAACAGATATGGAAAAAGCACTATTGTCATTCCAAAGCCGGTTCCTAAAAATGTCCATGGATGGGTTAGAAATCCAAATTCCATGAGGCCCCAGGCATCAAAACATTTCAGTGCAACCAGCACACTGACCCATAAAGCCACAGTTAAGGCCCAGCTCACGTAAGCTGCTCCGAAATAAAAGCCTGTTTCAGGTTTCAGATTGGTGTCGCATATTTCACAGCGGTTTTTGACCAGGCCGATTTTTTCAAACGTGTACAAAGAAGGGTTTTCGAATATGGATGATTTTCCGCAGCCCGGACATTTAAATGTCACTGCTGAAAGAAATGAATTGTGTTTGACTTCGGACATATGGTAAAATTAAGTTGTCTGAATTGTCTGCGTTGTGACCTTGGTCACATGAGGCACTTATTCCATGTTTAAAGGGAAAATCGCAAAACACCCTCATTAGTTGCAAATCACGGTATCATAAACAGCACCATAACCTATGAAAGCTCCCAAACCGCCATCAACATTGGATTCAAGGTTGTATGGCACAGAAAATGGACTTCCCTGATTGGAAACCTGGGTTTCGAAACTATACAGAAATTTATAGGCGTTCCTATCCATTGTGCAGCCACGAACTGCTACGGTGTCACCACGTTTGAAAAAGCCACGCTCGCCGTTGAGTTCATCGAACTTTGTTGAGTTAGGCTCTGAGCCACGGTAATAACCAAACTCGAATGACAAGCCATTGAAGAAAGTATCGTCGAATACTGAGCCCAGAGGAGCGATGTATCCGGGATCTTTTTGTGTTCCGCGCAATTCTTCATCTTCGATCCATTCCGGATAATTATTGATCCTCTGTGCAAACCAGCGATAGGCATTTCCTGTGGTGTCAGGATCTGTGAGGGTTCCAAAAATGAATCCAAGACTATCGTCGGGCAGCGTACTAACCACTTCAAACCACAAACTGTCAAGCTCAACAATTTCAGGTATACGTGTCACTCCACTCACTCTGTGATTGTCTTTATTGATCTCGAGATTATATACTTTTCCGGCTTCGCCGAAAAGCTCGAATGTGGTATATAGACAAATATCAAGTGCTTGTAGGGTTTCTATCGGTACGCCCAAAACTGTCGAAGCGAGTTCTAATTCTTCCGGGGTCAGGTCTGATGAGCAGACTTCCTGAAGCGTATAACTGAGGTTGTCTACTCGAATAATGACTTCCGCGTCGTGTACAAAAATGTTTTGCAAAGTGGTAATATCGGTTGGCTCAAAGTAACCATTGCTCCAAGTGAGCAGAATGATTGGCAGATTATCCGGAAAAATATTTCCTTCGACAACTATTTTTTGCTCTGCTACAGGAAGATCAACCGTGATTTCTTTTTCACAGGAAATGAGCAGCATGACGCAGGCCGAGATAAGAGCAAAATAGACTGTGCTGATCTTTCTGAACATGTTGCAAAATTAGTGAGCATGCGACATAGAATGCTCCGGGGCAAAACAAAGGCCGCGTGCAGGCGGCCTTTGTCTGTTTTTTTGATCTAATTACAGTCTGAAACCATACATGGCTTCCATACCGTTCGAGTAGTAACCTTTGATTTCAATGTACTTGCCTTCTTTTCCTTCCAGCGCATTTCTCAGATCTGTTGGATTGCCAATCGAAATCCCGTCAATTTTGGTAACGATAAATCCTTTTTGCATGCCTATCGATTTAAACTTACCAGGCTGTAGATCGGTTACTTTCGCTCCACCAGAAATTCTCAGTTTCGAAAGATCTTCGGCAGCCGGTTCAATAAAAGTTGCACCAAGAGACTGCACATTATCTCCCGCTGCTGAGGCCGTGGAGTTGAAGTCATCCAGTTGAGGTTTACCACTGCGGTTTCTGAGAACAACGTCAACTATCTGAGCCTTGCCGTCTCGCCAAACAGTCACTTTCACTTTATCGCCAGGACGGTATCTGCTAATCTGCTCCTGCAATTGAGGAACGTTTCTTACACTGGCATCACCAACTTTCTGAATTATATCTCCTTCGCGGATTCCACTGTCAGCTGCCGCTCCGCCATCAGTTAAAGACTCAACCTGTATACCGGCTACTTCCTTTAATCCTGCGTCTTTGGCTGCTTCTTCAGTAACGTCCTTGATTCTTACACCTATAAACGCGCGCTGCACGTGACCGAACTCCATGATATCCGTCGCAATCTTGCGGGCAATAGAGGAGGGAACCGCAAACGAATAACCGGAGAAGGCTCCTGTTCTCGAGGCAATGGCTGTATTGACTCCAATAAGTTCACCACGTGTATTCACCAATGCTCCACCGCTGTTCCCGGGGTTGACTGCTGCATCTGTCTGGATAAATGATTCAACCGGAAATATTTCCTCGTTGGTCCTGCCATCACCACCCAGGAGATTGATGTTTCTTGCTTTCGCACTTACTATACCTGCTGTAACGGTGCTTGTCAGGTCAAAGGGATTACCCACTGCGATCACCCATTGACCGATTTTAACTTCATCAGAACTTCCCCAAATTACCGCAGGAAGGTTCTTTTCTTCGATTTTTATTACAGCGATATCAGTGCTGGGATCACGGCCAACAAGCCTCCCTTCATATGTCTTGTTGTTGTTCAAAGTCACCATCAGCTTTTCAGCTCCTTCAACAACGTGGTTGTTGGTGATGATGTAACCGTCATTGGAGATAATAACTCCCGAGCCTGACGACATTTGAACCTGTGGCTCCTGTCTGTAACCAAAGAAATCGGACCATGGGTTGAATACCGGTTGCATGGTGGATTGCGTTTTGACGTGAACCACTGAATTTACGGTACGCTCGGCTGCCGACGTGAAGTCGATGCTGCCGTCGGTTGGGAATGCTGAATAATTGGCGTTGTACACCGGCATTTCCTGTGTGGCCCCTAACATTGACGCAGGCCGGGTATCAAAAAACATTTTGTAAGCGCCGAGAGAAATGATTCCCCCTGCAAAGGCCATGGCTATGAGCATCAGATTCTTTTTCATATGGCTTTAATCAGTAATTTGTTGGTTGTTTTTTTCTTTTGAGTTTCAAAATTAAAACGAAGAATTCGTAACGCATTGTGCAGCGCTTGTAAAAATGTGTTAAGTCTGTTCTTCAGGCTGATCAAAAAATCGAATTGACGGGGGATTGAGGCATTTGTTGCTATGTTCTCCATGAAAACTTTAACTTGTTATTAAGGCTTGTTCTGCCCGGTTTAGTGATGTGCAGTTGCTGCGATGAGAGTTAACTATTCCCATCCAGAGAACCAAAAACTTTACGCAGTATTTCGTTTACACGGGCTGCAGAATCCCTTCTTATTTTCTTTTCTTCTGCAGAGATATAAAAAAACAAACCGTTGAGTGCTTTGTCCGTTACATATGCTTTGAGATCGGTATTCACCTGCGAATTGCCGGAAAACAAAGTGGAAGCGTTGTAAGCCGCAGCCAATGGCTCATAAATTTGTGTGAGACCAACATCATTGATTGCTTTTTCTACGATAGGGGAGAACTTTTGCACCAATTCAGCAGTAGTTGCTTTTCGCAGATAGTTTGTAGCTGCTGTGCTGTCGCCTTTTAATATCTGAAAACCGTCTTCTATTGTCATGGCCATAATTGCATTGAGGAAGACTGGTGCTGCTTCGGTGGCAGCTTTTTCTGCGGCTCTGTTTAATGTCAATTCAAACTTCTCTACCTGTGTTTGAAAACCATTGTTCAGGGCAAACGTTTTCACTTTTTCGGCATCTTTAGGAAAAGGAATTTTGATGAATGGATTCTTGAAGAAGCCATCTGTTTTGGAGGTAAATGAAACTGCATTCGTGGCGCCAACTTTCAGCGCCTCCTTCAGTCCGTTAATTACTTCCTGATTGGTTAATGCGTGTTTTGAAGACTGAGAGCCTATCACACTTTCCAGCACCGCAGGATCGCAGGAACTGACAAGAGGAAACAACAAGATGATCAATAATTTTTTCATCGAAAGTGAAACCAGCGCTTGTCTTAACGGAGATTCTTAGTTACTTCTTATTGCCGCATGTGAAGGCAATGTCGTGGTTGGTATAAGACACGCCTGTGGATGTTTTACCCATGATGGATATTTTTCCAGTAACCTGACCGGGTGTTGTGAGCTGCATAAGCAGTATACGTTTGTTCTCTTTGCAAACGGTTTGTTTTTCGGTTGGAATGCAAAACCATGCGCCGTCTCTCGTTTGGATGGATGTGCGCGCCCCGGATTCAAACGCCGAGAAGTCCATGTTCAAAGTGTTCACTGAATTTTCATAATTGTCTGTCGCTCCAATCGTCAGCCACGAATCGAACTTCAGTTTATCTTCTTTATCGACCAAAGCTCGGTTGGCATCTTTAGATAAAGCCCCGCCCGTTTCGGCCTGAAAAAATGGTTTCGTGCTTTTGATTTCAAGCGGATGAAGTGAATCGCCGAATACAACCAATACCTGATCTTTTACATTGGTTAACTCCGCATAAATGCGATAAGTCTTGCCGGGTACCTTCCCTTCGTTTTCTATTTCTTCTATGACAATCCGCTGAAACTGCGCCAAAAAAGGAAAGCACGTACCTAACAAAAAGCTAAGCAAAATCAATTTTCTCATGGATGATATTATTTTGGCCTTACCACCCTGCTTCTGTCAAGCACCGGGGGACCCAAAATTCCTTTGGCAAAATACTTGCCACGTTTACCGGGTATGATATAACCAATGATTATTTCATGCGAGAATGGACTCATCACTTTCGCTTCTGAGATAGTCAGATCAAATGAATAGCCCAAAAGGAAATTCTGGTAGAATCCACCAAGATTTAAGGCAATTGCATCTTTGTGCCGGTAAGTCATGCCTGCCCAGGCCATGTCGCGATATCCAACTTGCAGATTGGCATCCAACTGAGCAGGAGTGACACCTGTCAGTTTGATCAATCCACTTGGCTGAACTGAAAAATCTTCAGAAGCATCGAAGCGATAGGAACCTGAGAACTGGAAATGCCTGATATTGCGGTTCTCGCCACCGAATGGACTGTTTACTTTAAGTTTTGTTTGAATAAGTTGGGGAACTGAAAATCCAAAGTAATAATCTTCGCCATAAATCATCATTCCCACATTGGCGTCAACATTCATGCTTGATTCGGCCATCATATTGTTCAGCGACTGATCGTTCTGATCGTAAACAACGAGCTTGGAATTATCAAATTTGAATTGATTAGCACAGAGACTCAAACCGAAACTGACAGCATCGAAATTGTTGAGGTCAATATGGTATGCTCCTGTAGCCTCGATTCCTGTCCGTGTGATAGCTCCGCCGGCATCGTCTCTTTGCAGAATCGCTCCAAATCCGGAATTCTTCGGTCCCTGCATATGTCCGCTTGCCAGCATTGTTGAAGGAGCACCGTTGAATCCGGCCCACTGATTTCTGTATGAAATGAAAAGAGGGATCTGGTTTTGGGTTCCTGCCACTGCGGGGTTTATCAAATATGGATTGACCTGGAACTGCGTCCTGCGCCATATCTGTTGTGCATTCATACCAACAGATGTGAAGGCAAGAAGGGCTATGATGACGAGTATGTTCTTTTTCATATTCACTCCTCCTGTTAGTATTTGATTGTTACCGTTCCCATAATTACTTCTTTGTCTTCGGCATAATCAATGGTGAAATAGTAGTCTGCTATTGGCAGCAATTCTCCCTGATAAGATCCATCCCACTGAGCGCTGTAACCGGTGGAATTATAGACCAATTGACCCCATCTGTTGAACACATTGATCTTCGCCTGAGTGAAATACTCAAGTCCCCCTAAAATCCAGGTATCATTTACTCCGTCGCCGTTTGGTGTTATAGCTGTGGCAATGAAAAAGCAGCCTTCTGTCGGATCAACAAAGACACTGGAGGTGAGTGTACATCCAATATCATCGGTCACTACAACGGTGTATTCCTGACTTGGTGCAAGTCCGGCAGCGGTCGCCGTTACCTGATTGTTCGGGTCATCCCACTGGTAGGAAATAGGAGGGAAACCGTTTTGCACTGCGACTGTAGCTGTTCCGTCAACGGCATTCCAGCACGTTTCAGGTGTGGAAAACATGGTAAGTACCATATCTGTAATGATGTCTGGCACAATAGCAAGCGTATCAAGTAACCGGCAGCCGATTGAATCTTCAAGTTCAAAATATACTTCTCCTTCACCTAAACCTGATAAAGTATAAGTAACAGAATCGATGATGAGAAAATCCACCTCTTCCGGTTCGATGAAAAATGTCAGTTCGCCTGTACCACCGCTCAGGCTAATCTCGGCAGAGCCGTCAAACATACCGGTACACGTGGGGGCATCAAGGATTACATCGATAACAAGCGGATCCGGTTCGTCGATCGAAAATTCCATGGTATCGAAACAATTGAATAGGTCGAGGAGAACAAGCTGGTAGTCTCCGGCACAAAGTGATCCGATGTTGCCATCAGCAACTCCAATTGTTCCAGTCTCTACCAAATTGAATTCATAAGGCGGTGTGCCCCCTTCAGGCAGATAATTTACCTGACCATCGCAGGACCCTCCGCATGAAGCGTCAACTTCATCCACGAGAGTGGATAAAAGTATTGGTGGTTCATTGATATTTACATCAGCTGTATCGGTGCAACCGTTGGCATCGGTAACTGAATAAGTATAAAGTCCCGGCGCAAGATCAATAAAGACGTACGGAGTAAGAGAATCACTTGGGGTAATTGTCACAGGTGCTGTGCCACCGATTACATCAACCAAAACCTGGCCATTGTCATAACCAAAGCAGGTAATGTCTTCTGGTATAAGGACAATGTTAATCGGATCTGGCTGATCAAGCACAATATCATTTATTTCCTTGATACAGCCTTGTTCATCGGTAATTATGACATCGTAAGATCCTGCACAAACCTCAGTGTAAATTGCTTCGTCACCACTGCACGGGGCTTGACAATTTGCGGCATCCGGCGAGATTTCATAAGTGAAATTTTCGAAACTTCCTGATACATCTGTGATCTGAATTTCGGCGTCGCATTCCCCAAAGCAAGTTACAGGAAGCGTGGTCAGCGTATAAACTATGTCGGTTGGTTCTGCAACAGTAATGGTGTCATAAAGCTCACAATCATTGTCGTCCGATATGACTATTGCATATTCACCGGCACACAAAGCATTGAGATTGGCATTGCCACCCCCTATTTCTGTGCCTGAAAAAGAAAATGGTGCTGATCCTCCGTCAACTTCGTAAGTTACAGTACCATCACAGAAACTGAAACAACTGGCATCTGTAACTGTGCCTGTGGCGCTGAATTCGTCAGGCTCAGTAATTTCGAAGCTGTCAGATAGAAAGCACCCGTTTTCATCTACGATGGATACATCGTAAATTCCTTCATCGATACCCTCAAGACCAATGTCAAGAACAGATGGTCCTGCAAAATCCTGAAAGAAACCGCCGTTTAGATTCCATGAAACTGAAAGGTCACCAGTACCACCTGAAACGCTGCCTATGATACTTCCATCGTCATTTCCATAACATTCAATGACCGTTACTACGGGAGAATACTCGATCTCATCGGGGCAGGAAACGTCGATTGTTTCAGATTGTTCGCAGTCGTTGTCGTCTGTCACTGTGAAGATGTAAGAACCACAGCCGAGATTTTGGACGATGGCTCCGCAATTGAATTGCTGGTTGTTACCGGTGATAGTAAGTGGTGGTGTTCCACCAGAGCAGGTAATCTCGATGGAGCCAGAGGTCTCACCAAAACAAAGCACGTCGGTCAACAATTCTGCGTCAAATATCAATTCGTTCGGTTCGGTAATGCTGAAAACAGCTGTCGTATCTCGACAACCAACTTCATCCTGCATAGCTACATAGTAGCTTCCGGGATCAATGCCTGTAATGGTAAGACCGGAAAGTCCGGTGTAAGTATCTACGAGCACATCTGTATTGGTATACAAGTAATAGTCTACGGTACCATTCTCGCTTTGGTCAAGTTCAACTTGTGCGTCTTCTCCAAAACAATCAGCGAGAACAATTTCCGGAGTGACATCAAGCACATCGTTGCAAGGAAACAGCGCTTCAAAAAACAAATTGAGTGCAGTTTGCGCGTTTTCGTTCTGATCCCTGTATTGAATATTGATAGACCCATTGATGTCGCCACAG
>JBEIHH010000066.1:0-16846 GCA_040381475.1 Crocinitomicaceae bacterium
ATCGACACACATGCTTTGAGTCAAGGAGCTTATCAATATACGCTTGTAATAGACGGTGTTGCCATTTCTACAAAAAGGATGATTCGCGCGTAAGATTTGAACCCAGATTATGCAGCCGGAATCGTTGTGAAGCGCTGAAAAATCCAGACTAAAGCAACTTCGGTTGTGAATCACGTTGTTCGAAATCGAGCAACCACTTTTTGCGGTGAAGACCTCCCGAATAGCCGGTAAGTGCTCCACTTTTACCGATAATTCGGTGACAAGGAATTACAATGGGCAAGGGGTTTCGGCCATTGGCCGAAGCCGCTGCCCTGATTACTTTGATGTCGCCCAGGTTTCTCGCGAGCCATTCATAACTCCAGGTTGTTCCGTATGGAATACGTTTGATCTCATCCCATACATTCTGCTGAAAATGAGTGCCCACTGCGTGCACCGGTATATCAAACCCTGTGCGCATCCCTTGAAAATATTCGCTCAGTTGTGTCACGGCCCCTGCCAATAAAGTTTCATCCAGCGCGTCATTCTCCTTTGCCTCCACAAAATCAATGCGCAAGAGCGAACCGGCAAGCCCCTGTAATCTCAGCAATCCTATGGGAGATTCCATGTAGGTGATAGAAAGAGTCATCCGATTGATCTTTTAATGTCACGTCTCACACGTTCCGGAATCATATCCCGATAGATAAACTGATCCATGAGTATTTCAGCGTTTTCACAAACCTTCAAAGGATCGGACTGGCAGGTGGCCAGAAACTTTTTCTTCAGATCGCCATTTACCTTTCCGGAAGCATTCATGACGTGTAAAAAATTTTCGAAGCGGAAACCCGTATCCTTCAAAATCGCCAACTCCGAAATGAGCCAGCTTAAAGCATAAAATCCCGCCGATTGTATCACAATTGAAGTGCGCTGACCCTTTTGCTTCGGCATAATGTTAAACGGAGAAGCAACCACCTCCGGTGTACAATATTTACTTAACTCCTTTTCGAGCAATTGATTTTTTCTCAATTGAACCAACCCATTTGATGCCGTTGCATAGATGCTTACCCAACGGATTCTCCTCCTGAATTCATGAATACCCTCTTCAAGTTTATAGGGGCTCAGTTCACCATCGTGATATTTGCTTACCACCTTATCCAATTCATTACACATGACCAATCCAAAAGCTTTCGTATCCTCTTCTTCCGGTTTCCACAAAGCTGACGTCAAAAAGTCGCCAAATTCCTTCAGCACTGTTCCATTCTGCCAGCCTTGTTCTCGCAGAACGTCGGTCAGGTATTTCGCTTCAGCCTCATACTTCTCCAGATAAATTTTCTCAGAAGCTCCCTTTAGTTCCTTATACTTCGAGAATTCAAGGTATAACGAATCGTGGTAGTCCATTACGCCCAGCAAATCTTCCAGTTCCTTGAATTTTTTATACCATGTATCGAACATTTTTTTATCGTGAATCTCCCGATAAACGCGACACAGAGCTTCCAGACGAAAGAGTACATCACGGGCCTTGTTCTTGTAAAAACTCTTTCCCTTTTCTCTCTGATTCTTCGTTTTCGAAAGAATCGCATTTAAAGCATCTATCTGCAGGGTAAAACGTTCAATTGCCGCAGCCATATTAAAAAAGTTTCATTTGTATGGGTATTCCAGAGGTAAAGTTGGAATAATCCAGCGGACTTTCAATGTTGCCTGTGAAATATTTTTTTCTTGCCATTCTGAACATTGCCGAGATGGTATCGGCATATTGTCCTTCTCCCTTCATTCGTGTTTTCCAGCGCGATTCATTGAGTGTTCCTCCATGTGTCTCACGAATTAATTGCAACACCTTTTCGGCACGATCAGGCATCGCATTCTTGATCCAGTCTTCGAATATCAGCGCAATCTGACCATTCAGCCTCGCCATGATATAGCTTACAGAAGTCGCACCACGCGCGGCAACCGCTTCTGCGAGTGAAAATATTTCTTCGCTGTTGAGACCCGGAATAATAGGGGCCATATTCACATTTACCCGGATGCCGGACTGGCTGAGTGTTTCGATCGTCTTGAGGCGATTGGTAACTGAGGAGGTTCTTGGCTCCATCGTGCGCCTGATTTCTTCCTGCAATGTGGTTAACGAAATTGTGACCGATAGCAGATGCTGTTTGTTCAATTCTGTGAGCAGATCGAGGTCGCGCAGAATGAGTGAATTTTTTGTAATTAGTCCCACAGGATGTTTATGTTCCAAAAAAACATCCAGCAACTTTCTGGTGATCATAAACCTTCTCTCAGCGGGCTGGTAGCAGTCTGTGTTGCCGCTCAGAACAATTAATTCGGGCAACCACTTTCCGCTTTTGAAAATGACTTTCAGCATCTCAGCCGCATTTGGCTTGTACAGGATTTTCTCCTCAAAATCTCTGCCTGCACTATATCCCCAGTACTCATGACTGTTTCGCGCATAGCAATAAACACAGCCATGCTCACAGCCATTGTAGGGGTTGATGCTATACCGAAAAGGAATATCCGGGCTATTGTTTTCGGACAAAATCGACTTTGGATGTACTTCAATAAAAGAAGTGCGGCGTTTTTGCTGTTCATCGAAATCCTCATGCTGCCAAAACATAACTGCATCATCCGTACTCTCGTATCTGGCCGCAAGAAATCTATTGTGTGGGTTTGAACCGGCTCCTCTGCCTCCCGTATTGGCCTTTTTTGATATTTTGGGTTTATGAATCACTTTTTGAAAATACGACTATTTCAACTTGATGCCGGGTTGAATTATTCACAAAAGTGCCAGTTAATAACAGGGAGAAAACAATTGGAAGTGAATTCACCTTTTGTAGAGTGTCCATTCGAATTACTTTTGACCCTCCCAAAATACAGAGATGAAAAAACTAGTAGAAGAATTTCCGAATCATTTACGTGAAGCATTGGAAATTGGGCGCAAGGCGCAGTTACACAAAACCGAAAGGAAAATCAACAACATCGTCATATCGGGTCTTGGCGGCAGCGGTATCGGCGGCAAAATAGTAAGCCAGCTGTTGGCAGAAAAAATTAGCCTACCCATAGTTTGTACAAGCGACTATGTGTTGCCTGCATTCGTGGACCAACATACCCTTGTGATCATCAGCAGCTACAGCGGTGACACAGAAGAAACGGTGGCTGCGCTGCATGAAGCAGTTGCCAAAGGCGCTGAGATTGCTTGCGTTACCAGTGGTGGCAAAATTGGCGCTTACGCCAAAGAGAAGGGGTTGAATCACATCATCATTCCTGGCGGTAATCCACCGCGCGCCATGTTTGGATATTCATCGGTGCAATTGTTTTTTGTGTTACGCGCTTATGGATTCATTGACAACTACTTCGAAGCCCAGATCGAAAAGAGCATTCAACTTATTGAAGGAGATATTGAGCATATCCGTTCGACCTCTAAAAAAATTGCCGATGCTATTGTAGAAAGAATTCCGATTCTTTATAGCGAAGCCATGTATGAAGGCGTTGCTATTCGCTGGAGACAACAGATCAATGAAAACTCAAAAATGCTTTGTTGGCATCATGTATTTCCGGAGATGAACCACAACGAACTTGTTGGCTGGACGGGCGGTGACAACCGGGTTGCAGTAGTCATCCTGCGCAATGAAGATGATCACAGGCGTTCACAACTGCGCATGGAGCTTTGTAAAAAACTCATGGGTGAAAAATGTGACACGATCATTGAAGCATGGTCTAAGGGAAGCAATCGCATTGAGCGTTCTATGTATCTGATACACCTTGGCGACTGGCTGAGCATCGACCTGGCTGAACTGAAGAATGAAGATGCCGTTGCGATTCCTGCGATTATTTTCCTCAAGAACGAACTTTCCAAAGTGTAATTGTGGCTCAGGCGGGTGCGGTTCAAAAAAGAAAAGTAATTTTCACCGATCTCGGCAACATGGACTATAAGGAGTGCTGGGATCTGCAGGAAAAATATTTTGCGGAAACGGTACAGGCCAAATTCGCAAACCGCACACGCCCATCTGAGGCGCAGGAAACCACTCAAGACCATCTTTTTTTTGTAGAACATCCGCATGTATACACTTTAGGTAAAAGTGGCGACATCAGTCATTTGCTTCTTGATGCAGAAGCACTAAAGAATGTAGAGGCGAAGTTCTATGCAATTAATCGTGGTGGTGACATCACCTACCACGGCCCAGGCCAAATAGTAGGATACCCCATTTTCGATCTTGATCATTTTTTCACAGACATCCACAGGTATCTGCGTTATTTAGAAGAAGCCATCATACTCACTTTGGCAGAATATAAAATTCCGGCAAGTAGAATTGAAGGTTTGACAGGAGTCTGGTTAGAAGCGGACAATCCCAGCAGGTCAAGAAAGATTGCCGCACTTGGAGTTAAGTGCAGCAGGTGGGTAACCATGCATGGTTTCGCGTTCAATGTAAACGCAGATTTAAATTACTTCAGTAATATAGTGCCTTGTGGAATCACGGATAAAGCCGTCACAAGCATGCACCTAGAATTGGGTTATAGTCCGGATATACAAGAAGTGAAATTAATACTCAAAGAAAAACTATGTGAGGTGTTTGAGATGGACTTGGTCTGAAGATTTCACCGACTATTGGGCTCCTTGATGACATTTTCCGCAACTCGTTTATTTGACAGTTCGGCATAGATCACCATCATACAGGCCATGTAAAGAGGAATCAGCGGAATTTTGAATCGGACAAGTGCACCAAAATTCGGAGTTGTGAGACCAATCATAAAAGCAAACAGAATCGAGAAAACAAGGCAGTAGAGAATAATCGGATGATTGCCTACGAACCTGTACATTTTTCGCCACCTCATCTTCGTGATCACAAGCACAGTCAAGCCCAGCATAAAAACATTCTCCAACCCACTCAGCAGCATCACAACGTTGCGTGTGTCCCACAGATAAGGCCTGAAAAGGCCTGCCATAGTAGCCTGAGGAAACTTTGACAGGGCACCGGGAATTGTTGGTTCGAAACCACCAATATCAAATGAGTTTCCTTCATAATAATCTTGCTTCAGGTCATTCTGATTAATTGATGCTGTTTTAAGCGCCCGATCTACGCTGAACTTTCCCAATGAATCCCCGAAAGCCTTAAGACCAAAGTAGCTCCCTGAAACGATCAACATGTAAACGAATGGAACGATGAGATTTCTCACCAGCCTGTTTCGAATTTTGCTCATGCGGTTGTAAAAAAGCCATACCAAAGAACTCGGCAGAAGAATCATCATAATGTAAGCCTTCACAGAAACAACCACGTACGCAAAAACAATCAACGCAACAACATTCTTCACCATATTTCCTCTCCGCAGCATGAACTTGTTGAAAAAGACAATCAAGTAACAGGTTGATGCCAGTGTAAAACTATCCTTCAAAATTCCTGATCCCCAGAACATGACAGAAGGCATAAAGAGAACCGCAATGGCAAGCTGTTTTGAATACTGAGGAAAATATCCACAAAACATACGGTAGAGTTGCCACAATGCGCCATAAGTAAAAACAGATACAAGCAGAGTTGTAATTAAATAGCTATTGCCACTCACCAGCATGAACGGGGTGAGTAGCTTAATGGTAAAACGAGTAGACGCCTCACCGAACATGTACATCAATGGTTCGCCGGTTTCAGAAGTAAAGAGGCTTTTTGTTTCTATAGAACCATCGCCAAAAAACGCCTGCAGGAAAGTACCAAAATCATGAAAAAACAAATTGGAAAACGCCATAGAACATTCGAAATAACCTGTAGTGTCTCCCTGACCATAATAAGAAATGTATATGAGTGCGAAGAACAAACCACCAAACACCTTGGTCCACAGGCCATATATAAAATAGCGGTATTCGGGACTTTTTAGAATATTTCTCCGTCGTATAGCAGCACCCGCAAGATAAACCAGAAACAACAAAAGGATCATGACAAGTACTTCCCAAAAATGAATGGGCACATTGCCATAATTAAAAGTTTGCACATACATATTTCCGTATTCAGAGATATCATTTAGACCTATGCTACCAGCTCACTAAGATAACTGATCAGTCAGAATTCTCATTTCCATCATGGGCGATATCTTCTCATAAAGAATTCTATACACCGCATCTGCGATAGGAATATCCGCCTTGAATTTTTTATTGATCTCATGGATACCTCGCGCAGCATAATAACCTTCTGCCACCATGTTCATTTCAATCGTTGCCCATTTGACGCTATATCCTTTACCCACCATGGTGCCGAATGTTCTATTCCTCGAGTATGGTGAATAAGCCGTTACCAGCAAGTCGCCTAAGTAAGCGCTACTCTTCACATCACGGTGAATTTCATGGACACTATCCAGAAATCTCTCCAGTTCTCGAATTGCGGCGCTGATGAGCACCGCCTGAAAATTATCGCCGTATCCGAGCCCATGGCATATACCGGAAGCCACTGCATAAACATTTTTCAGGATGGCTGCGAGTTCTGTGCCGAACACGTCTTCTGTGATATTGGTTTTGATATATCTGCAGGCGAGCATCCTGGCCATGATATCAGCTTTATCCAGATCATGGCAACCAATAGTCAGATAGGATAACTTTTCAAGTGCCACCTCTTCCGCATGACAAGGACCGCAGACAAGGCCAATATTTTCATAAGGCACGTGAAGTTGTTTGTGGAAATATCTGGCGGGAATTGAGTCAAACTCATTGATAATCCCTTTGATTGCAGAGAACAAAACCTTACTCTCCAATCCCTTGGGCTTATAATGCTGAAATGTTTCATGCAGAAATGCCGATGGAATCGCAACAACGATGTAATCACTGTTATCAATCACCTCTTGCAAATTGTCGGTCACATTGATTTTTTCTTTGTCAAATTCTATACTTTGTATATAGTGCGGATTATGTCCATAGTTTCTGATGTGTTCAATGGCTTCCTTGCTTCTCATCCACCACTGAACGCGGTCGCAGTTATTACAAAGTAATTTCACCTGTGCAGTAGCCCATGAACCACCGCCTAAAACACCTACTCTTGGATTCTTCATCATAATATCCTTGTCCATTAAGGTTAAATCGTCCCTATTCTATACCTTCAACAAGCATCCCGTAATAGCATCTTGACCACCTTCATTAATAGCAAGGCGACCGCACCCTCATAAAATCGCAAAGTGAAAGTATTTCAAGACAAATGTACAAATGCATTGTTCTGTGTTGAATCTGTAACGATCATGAGCGCTTACTGCAAAAAAAAACGCCTCCATGACAGAGGCGCTTTTTTTAGGTTCAAAATTCTCAAGTAATTATAGCATAAGAATTTTTTTAAAATGAGTCGAGTTGAGATTAGAAATTTGCAAATGATATTGGCCGGAAGGCAAAGAACCACGCTCCAGCGCAACTTGTCCGCTGCGCGCATCCATGCTCACAACTATTCTTCCCGTTACGTCATACAACTTCAGGTCGAAGGTGCCTGGTGGTAGCGAAATCAAAGACAGTTCATTCATCGGATTCGGATAAACAGTCAATGCATTGAAAGCATACTCAATGGTGTTTGTCACCAAGGTTGTCTCACTTGTCACTTCGCAGCCTTCTTCACTCGTAATGACAACGTAATAAGAGCCTTCCACAACTGCAATAGATTGAGAATTTTCATCTTCAAGCAAGGCTCCCTCCCAATACCACTGCCATGCAGCGCCATCGGTTGCGGAGAGAATACCATTAGCAAGTGTTACATTCGCTGAAGGCAATTCGTGCAGTGCAATGTTCACATCGTCAGAGGCAGAGCATTGAGCAGGATTGGTAGCTGTGACAATAGCGACAAAAGAACTTGTCGGAATAAAAGCAACATCATTGACAATACTGTCTGACCATACCAATGCATCCTGACTAATTGCTGAGAGAACAACTTCTTCACCCGGACAAACGGCCACATCTTGACCAGCGTTTACCACGGGGATATCATTGATTTGAACTTGTGTTTCGTGTGTTTCATAGCAAAGCGGGTTTCCTGTGATGAGCGACAGCTCATGGCTTCCCAACTCCGTCAGTGTTGTATTGTATGCGGCGCTATTACCAACAACTTCACCGTCCAACATCCATTCATAATACTCAACGTAAGGCTGTGTGGCATTTAGCGCAAGGGACTCGCCAAAACAAAGCTCCGTATCGCCCATCATTGGCGTGAAGGAAGAACAATCGAAAATGGTATGGAAAGTTTCATTGGTGATGATGGGAGGATTCGAGTCAAAGAAAATCGCAGCCTGATTCAGCAATACAGTTCCGGGAACAATATCCTGACGGGCGAACACTTCGAACACCACGAACCCGTGAGATTCCTCTTCATTATTCTCTGCATCCGGAAGGTAAATATCTTCGAAAATAAAGTCTATGGTTCCATCATCATGAAGGCAAGCCACATAATCGGCAGACCCATAAACCGGGGCGAAAGAAGCGATATTGAAAACCTGCGGATTCAGATCATCCAAGATTAGCACGTCTTCTGCGGGGAAGTTACCGGTATTCTGGAACCTTACCCTGAACTGCATGCGTTGACCGGGCAGAATAAAATGTGGTGCTTCATAACCCTCCGGAGTAGCAGTGAGATCATTGGGATCGTATGCACAAGCAACGAATGGCGTTGTGGTCCAGGATTCTGTGTAGAATTCTATTCCATTTTCATCCACCAGCGAAAGCGTGAATTCGAATGGGAAAGTAACGCCGATGTTATCCAATCCCGGACCAGGAATATGAAATGAAAACAGTCCATCTGTGCCTGCACCGAATTCTGCGATATTCCACTGAGCGAATCCGGGTGCTGTTTGGTCAGGCGCAATGGTTAGATAACTGTCTGCTTCAGGAAAAAAGGAAGCGTCACACGTCATGGTAAGCGTTCCATTCAGAGCTACAGCACCAGTATTGTTTAAGAAAACACCGGCCTCGTAGCCATCTTCACAATGAATGATATCCCAGAAACCGTCATAAGGTCCGGCCGCCCAAAAAGTCTCACCCGAAGAAGGAATCAGACCGAATTGTGCCACCATGCCGTCGGGCACACCAATGGTTTGCGTGCTACTATTTGAGCTAATCCACAGGTCGCCATTGTTGACGAGTTGCAATTCAAAATTCGAAGCAGGTAATGTGATACTCACTGCTCCTGATGCGTTGCTGAAGATTGTTGCGCTGATTGCGGGAATGTAAACCGGCCAGTTAGGCAAGCCGGGTTCGTTGGGTTGTTGCATGCCATCGCCGTTGATGTCGTGGAATACGGTAATCAGAGGAGAATACTGGCAACCCTGATCAAAAACGGCGATTGGATCATAGTTTTCCGCTTCAGGGTCAGTACATCCAAAGCAATCCGCACCGTAAGTGCAAGAGCCATCATCAAATGGTGCGTCTGCGTCATAGTTGCAGGCTAGCTCATCCAAACATCCACCGCCGCAATCGAAGGTTAGCGCGAATGTTCCGCTCATGGATGCAAATCCGCCAACACGGATAAGATAAGTTTCTCCCTCAACAGCAGAAAACATAACCTGAGATTGAAAGCCTGTGCCGGGGATATCATCATTTTGGGCAATACACTGCAAATCACCACATGTGCCAGAATAAACCTTCAAATATGTGTCGAAGTTGGTTAATGCGTTGATGGTGCTTACTGTAATCTCGCTGTTATACGCAGATTCATAAAGATACCAGCGCTGACCGCCGTTAGACTGTCCACCGCACGCCATAGCGTCGGACGTGGCGTTATCATTTGGAACACCCACTGTCATAGATGAATAAACACCTTGCCCGCAAGAAATAACGATAGGATTGCCACATACATTTCCATCGCCCTCGAAGTAGCAAGAGCCATTGTCGATGGTTGCCGATGGGTTGTAGTTCACTGCTTCAACATTTGTGCAGCCAAGGCAGGAGTAATCGCATGAGCCATCATCGGTATCGGCATTTTCGTCATAGTTGCAAGCAGTGATATCAATGCAACCGTATATACAATTCAAGCCCGTGATGGTCACAAAACCTGAGCCCGTGCAGCCACTTTCATCCGTTACGGTAACCTGAAAAGTTTGTGCTCCGGGAATCACAACATAAGCAACAGAACTACCTGAAGGATCATCCAACAAAGCTGCTGGTTCCCAAGCCCAAGAATATCCTAATGTCATTTGGTCGGTGTAGGCTGTTATAAAGACACCGGTTCCAACACACTCAGTGCTGTTCTCCACGCCCATTTCGACAATAAGTTCAGTGTAACATGATCCATCATCAACCGTAGCCGCCGCATCGTAATTACATGCACTAGCGTCAGTGCAACCCAAGCAAGAATAATCACAAAAGCCATCGTCCATGTTCGCAGATTCGTTGAAGTTGCACGCGCCCGGATCGATGCAGCCATATACACATTCAATAACAGTCGCAGTGAATTCGTCTGAACCAACACAACCGTTAGCATCGGTCACTGTAAGTGTGAATGTTGAAGTTTCCATGATTTCTGCATAAAACTCCAAAGCATTAGGATCGAAGATGGTCGACCCCGAATTCGTTGTCCACAGAATGGTCGCGTTATCGCTGAAAGGCATGAAGTAAGCATCTCCTTGCAAAGTTCCGGCGCAGAGGTTGGGAACGTCTTCAGGTGCTGCAACAATCAGTTCCGTATAACAGGAACCATCATCCGTTGTAGCATTGGAGTTGTAGTTGCATGCATTCTCATCCATGCATCCGCAAAGATTGCATGAGCAATATTCGCAAGTACCATTATCAAATTCGGCGCTTTCGTCATAATTACATGCGTTTGGATCTGTGCAACCTCCGCCTGAGTTGTCCCACCAATAAATTAATCCTGTATCTGGAATTGACGCGGGTGCTGCGCTAGTCAATCGACAAGTGCTATTATTTGCTGTACCGTCAACTGAAGTGAGCCAGGTATTGTCTGCTGTCACAGATCGATTGACATACTGACCAGCAGCAGGCGCTACAGATCCAAGTCTCATGCCAACTTGAGGATTCATGCCCGTATTATCGACCATGGCCATATTGTAAGCGAATTTTATATAGTCTGTTTCCGTATCAATAATCAACTGAAAACTGAAGGATTCTTCACCTGCTGTTGCACCGAAGCGTCTTACATTTTTCCATTCTATAAAAACCAATCCAAAATCGATCAAATAACTAACGGATCCATTCACTCCATCTGAACTGATGAGGTCTGCTCCGAGTGGTGCAATAACTCCATCCGCTCCTGTCACCGTATTGTTCATAGGGTAGTACGCCGATGTTGCAGTTGCATTTCCAAAGGCAACCCAGCCATTTGTATTAACACGGAGCGATGTGCGTTCCTGGCCACCAAATGTTACTCCGGGTATTGTGATCGAAGAAGAAATCAGGTCGTCAAAATTCCCTGAGAAAAGGGTGGTTGCACCCTGCAATTCAGCATATTCGGAAATATACTGCCCGGTGAACCCATATTCCAGCTCTTGCTGGCTATAAGCGCTCGCAGCGCATACCATCAGAGCCTGGGCAAGTAGAAATTGTAATGTCTTTTTCATATCAAGTGAAGATTAGTTCGTTATTCATCACAAATGTGCATGGCTTTTATCCAACAATTACAGGCAAATGAGCAACCGTGCAGTTTTAGTTAGAATTCGTGAATTTCAGAAAATTAAGCCAAAAATCAGAAATTCAGGGGCTCCAATTTGATGGATATCGGGATTTTGACAGTTATGACCGTCCCCCTGTCACCTTTGTTGGCGACAGAAACATCTTCTGCGGTAATCTCGAAAGCCTGCCCTGTAAGCTCTCTAAGCATCGCAAGGCGTTCAGAATTCAGCTTCATGGCAAGGCTTTGTTTGTTCTTATCCGCATACAACAATGCCGCTTTCATTCCTATGCCATTGTCTCTGATTTCCACCACATATTGTTCACCGTCTGCCTTAACCTCGATATCCACACATCCGCCTTCTTCAAGCGGCAGAATTCCGTGCATCAATGCGTTCTCAACATACGGCTGGAGCAACATCGGAGGAATCATACATTCATGCAGCGGAAAATCCTGAACAACATTAACCTGATATTTCAATTTTTCGCCAAAGCGCAATTTCTCCAGTTTCAAATAAAGTTTTAACCCTTCAATTTCATCTTCAAGATCAACCAATGAGTGTCGGTTGTTCTCGAGGTTCGAGCGTATGAGTTTTGAAAAATCAGCAAGGTATTCATTGGCTTCTTCAGCTCTACCAGAATTGATAAAATGCTGAATACTTCCCAATGCGTTAAAGATGAAATGCGGATTCATGTTGGCATTGAGCGCTTGCTGTCTTAACTCTGTGATTTTTGCACGGATAATCAATTTTCTTTTCTTCGATTGGTACAACAGATATAACACCAATAGAGAGATCAACAGTACAGACAATAACACCGCTATTTTAAACCACCATGTTTGTGTAAAATGGGCGGTAATTTCAAAACTGACAGATTGCGGAGTTCCCCATTCACCGTCTTCATTCATGGCAGCGAATTCGAAAACATATTTACCAGGAGCAAGCGACCAAAAATCGACGGTTCTGTTCAGGGTGATCCGCCAATCATTCTGCACTCCACTAAGCATATAGCGATAACGGGTGTTATTCCCTGTCCTGTAATTCAAGCTTTGAAAACCAAATCTGATATTGTTTTGATCATGCTTTAGAATTCGGATTTCATCTAAAAGCAAGTTGGTATTGCCGGCGGAAAAATGGTTAAGCAAAACATCCGCCGTGGATCCTTTCAATCCGGGGCTAAGGGGATCAATCGAGCACATGCCCGAATTCGTTGCAACAAGCAACCGATGATTCGAAAACAAAATATCATTGACTTCATTCGAGGGCAATCCCTTTTGATTGTCGATTCGAAACCAAGTTAAGACATGCTTTACGAGATCTTCAATAACAAGCCTTTGAAGCCCGGATGCTGATCCGATCCAGATATCACCATTCTCCAGAGTCTCAATGCAGTCAATGGTATTTGACAACAAACCATGACTTTCATCGATTACAACAACTTGTTCATTCTTATATAAGTATAGTCCAGCGGTGCGCGTCGCAATCACCAAATAGTCCCTCCACCTCCCCAGATCAGACACCCTGGGCTTGACCGACTGATTCAGCGCAAGCTCAGGTGTGATGCTGTCTCCCGAATATTTATAAACGCCATTATTGGTTCCAATAAACAATGTGCCATCATCGTCTTCGAAGAGTGCATTGCTTCGTTCCTTGTATATTTCTTTTGGAAGAACCTGCCACTTTTCATTGATGTCAACAAACGCTAGCCCATCCGCCAATGCAAATGCGCAACGCCCATCACTAAGAGAAATAGCACGTCGAACAGTTCTTTCTTTATCCAGCTCAACAAGCTTGCCTGTGGCTGGATAGAATAGATGAGGTTTGTTGCCGATAACAATATTCCCTTTGGACGTCACAGCAAAATCAAGCGTAACACCGCTAGGAATCTTGGTTGGTATAATTTCAGAAACATTTGCGCCTGTAGTGCGATACAGATATCCCTGGGCATCGCTGTACAAAATATCCTTGCCGCACTTACGCAAGGCAACGCATTTGTTCTGTTTGCTCGGTGTGCCTGTATTGAATACCTGCACATCAAGACAGGGCACAAAAAAAACACCATTGTCGCGATCTCCGAACCAATAGTTACCCGCTCTGTCTTGCAGAACAGCCGTAATAAAATGACCTTCAAAAAACGCATCCGAATCATCCGGACCATTTCTGAAGTTGCGTATACGATGCGCACCATTGCTGTTGGTAAGCCACAAATGACCTGTTTTATCGTGTTCAAGCGTTGAAAAGAGATAAGGAGAATAGTTGAAAAACGCTTGGATATTCGTTGATTCATCAAATATCACATAGCCCCCGGGACCAGCTACAGCCCAAGTACCGGGTACCGCCTCAACACTACAAGCAAGCTTACACTCGCCGGCCACTTCAAGAAGATAACTGATGTTGTCATCAGTCGAAATCTTGTTGTCAGCAGTAATGTCTCCTACCTGCAATGTAACAAGTTTCTTACCTACCTTTCTAAGGTAGTATGTCGGAGATGAGGCCTCCTTTGCAGATTGCGGGATGAACTCTGATACACTATCACCAAAGCATTTAAAAAGCTGAATGCCAGAAAAAGTTGTAATCCAAAGTGTGTCGGCATCATCGAAAAAAAACGGGCCCGGTAAGCGGTCTTTGAGCAGCGTACTGATTCGTTCATTGCCTTTATATGGTAAAATGCTATCACCTTCCATAAAAGCATATTGCCCGGTGTTGCACATAAACCAAATTCTTCCTTTACGGTCTTCATTGATCAGTAGTACATTGTTTGTTGGAAGACCATCGCGGGTCGTAAGCACGGTGAATTCATAACCATTAAATCGGGCAGCACCTCTGTCTGTAATCGCCCATATGTAGCCGCGACTATCCTCGAACAACCCCTGAATTTGCGTTGATGGCAGTCCTTGTTTCGTATCGTAATGCCTGAATGACACTTCACCATTGGCCTGCGCGAAGAGGTAGCACACATGAAGCATGCAACACAAAGTAAGTAAAAATTTCCTGAAGTGGATCAAGGCTTGATAAACCGATGTTTGACAGCGTCCAAAAATAAAGGTAACCGGCGCTTGGCGATCTGCAATTTTGATCCATCCATCAATTCGGCCGCGCTTTCATCGCGCACATAACCCTTGAGAAAATGAATGTTGACGATATGCGAATTGTGAATTCTGATAAACATTTTTTCGTCTAAAAAGTCTTCGAAGTGCTTCATGGGCTTGCTTACCAGAACCTTTTCACCCGACTTTAAAAATATCGTTGTGTAGTTGCTATCGCTCTCCAGCCGAACTATATCGCGCATGTTTTCAAACCGGTAACCAGAGTGATCAGGCAATGCAATACGCTCCGGATTTTCATCATGTGAAGTCTGAATCATCAATTTCAAAGCATCATTGTAGCCTTTTTCAAAGCCGGGGTTTTCATGTTTCAGTTTGTGCAGTTGCTCGAGTTTTTGCGCAGCGTTCTGAAGTTCCCGAATACTCACCGGTTTCAGGATATAGTCAATTGCACTTGCCTTGATCGCCTTCAGTGCGTATTTCTCATAAGCAGTAACAAAAATGACCATCGGCTTAGGCTCTTCCAGCCGACTTAACAACGTGAAGCCGTCTATGTCGCTCATGTGAACATCCAGGAAAATGGCGTCGGGCTGTAACTCCCGAATTTTTTGTATGCCTTCCATGCCAGAAATTGCCTTTCCGATCACGGAAAGTTCTGGACAGTATTTGACGATCAGATTTTCCAGGTTTTCTCTGGCATTCTTTTCGTCATCTATGAGAAGGCATCGCACCATTTTCCGGATGTGTGTTCAGGGTAAAAAGGAAAGGCAAATGAAACCTATCACATTACACGGGCGTCGACTTTTTTGAGTATTCGGGCAGGAATTATGAGAATTTGGTGGAATGCCTATAATCAATACCAGCTAATCTTTTAATTATCAATAATACAACTCCAAAAATCAGCACGTACATTCGCGCCCGCAATGCAAAACTCCGACGACAAACTCAAAAAAATCATCTCCCACTGTAAGGAGTATGGTTATGTATTTCCATCCAGTGAAATCTATGATGGACTCAGTGCAACGTATGATTACGGGCAGTATGGTTCAGAATTGAAGAACAACATCAAAGAATATTGGTGGAAAGCCATGACGAGGCTTCATGAAAACATCGTAGGGATTGATGCCGCCATTTTTATGCATCCCACAACCTGGAAAGCAAGTGGTCACGTTGATGCATTCAACGATCCATTGATCGACAACAAAGATTCGAAGAAAAGATACCGCGCTGATGTACTTCTTGAAGACTACATCAAAAAGATCGAGGCCAAGAACGATAAAGAAGTTGAAAAGGCGAAGAACAAATTCGGTGACGCATTCAATGAAGAACAATTCCGCGCAACAAATCCGAATGTGCTTCGCAATCAGGAAAAAATTAACGCAGTAGAGGCGCGCAGCAAGGCAGCTCTTGAAAATTCTGATTTGGTAGAATTAAAACAAATCATCGAAGACCTGGAGATAGCCGATCCCGAAACAGGCTCACGCAATTGGACCGATGTTCGTCAGTTCAACCTGATGTTCTCCACTGAACTTGGTTCGGTAGCAGGTGATGCTGCAACGATTTATCTGCGCCCGGAAACCGCACAAGGAATTTTCGTCAATTTTCTCAACGTTCAGAAAAGCGGTCGAATGAAAATCCCATTTGGTATTGCACAAATTGGTAAGGCCTTCCGCAACGAAATCATTGCACGCCAATTCATCTTCCGCATGCGTGAGTTTGAGCAAATGGAAATGCAGTTTTTCATCAAGCCCGGAACGGATAGCGAATGGTACAACTACTGGAAGGATACGCGCATCAAATGGCATCAAGCATTGGGTATGGGAGCAGAAAATTACAAATTCCACGACCACCTGAAGCTCGCACATTACGCCAATGCCGCATGCGATATTGAGTTCAATTTCCCGATGGGTTTTAAAGAACTTGAAGGCATTCACTCGCGCACGGATTTCGACCTGGGAAATCACGAAAAATTCTCCGGAAAAAAACTACGCTATTTCGAAACAGAGAACAACGAAAGTTATGTTCCGTATGTGATCGAAACCTCCATCGGATTGGATCGCATGTTTTTGGCAACATTGACCTATGCCTACTTCGAAGAGAAATTGGAAGACGGTTCAGAGCGCATTGTTTTGCGTATTCCGCCTGCATTGGCACCGGTGAAAGTTGCGGTGCTTCCGTTGTTGAACAAAGATGGACTTCCGGAAAAAGCGCGTGAAATCGTAGACAAGCTCAAGCTTTATTTCAACCTGCAATACGATGCCAAAGATGCC
>JBEIHH010000067.1:0-16714 GCA_040381475.1 Crocinitomicaceae bacterium
CGCTGCACGGTCCGCTGATCAGAAAAGGTTTTCCTGAGGCCGGCCACCAACTTTGCACTGAAACAATATCATCAAAAACGGGATCAGACATAATATACTTTCGAAAAGAAAACAGCTACGAAGTTAGTGTGGTTGAATAACAACTGTGAAGGCAAAAAGATTTTGAAAGGAGTCTTTGAGATGGAGTTAGTCTCTGCAAGAAGTGAAAGAGATATTGACGTTTTCATCGACCCTCACAATACAAGACCACCCTGAGGATGGTCTTGAATTTTGGTCGCTGTACCGAAGGAGGGACTCGAACCCTCACGTCTCGCGACACACGCACCTGAAACGTGCGCGTCTACCAATTCCGCCACTTCGGTAAACCATGGCTTCGTCAGCTTCGCGCCTCTGAAGTAGTTTTAAGAGCACTGCTGCTCTGAAGACACTTTGGTGCCCTGGACTGGACTCGAACCAGCACATCTTGCGAAATACGCCCCTCAAACGTACGTGTCTACCAATTTCACCACCAGGGCAAATTCAGTTTATCATGAAGAACAAACGAGGACAGCATGACTGTCCTCGTTTTTCTTCTACTTGAGTGATCCCGCTGGGACTCGAACCCAGGGCCCATACATTAAAAGTGTATTGCTCTACCAGCTGAGCTACGAGATCATTGCTTTTCTGAAAAGCGGGCGCAAATATACTCTTCCACAGCGCCCTTCCAAGTGTTGTTGAGAATTTATCTTTTTTGGTTTGAAAAACTATTGAAAATCAAATCATTTCTGCATCGGATGACGCTCGAAGGGTTTGTTTTTGTCGAACAACAGGCGGTAAGTGATAAGTTTCCTGTTCAAAGTAGCACCAAGATTCTCGGCTATGTGTATCATCTTTGGATTGAAATCTCCGATCCAGGTGAGAATTGTGTCCTGATATCTGTTGAGCGAAACGATTTGATCTTCGCAAAACTTGATCATGGCCCCTTCAACTCCTTTGCCGTGGTAGTCGCGGTCAACGCCGAACACAATACCAACCATAGTATTGCGCTTACCGAATTTTTTGTAGTACAGAAACTTCAATATTCCCAGCCAATTCAGATTGCCGTTCACATGTTGCATAAACTCATTGACCTCCGGAAGATTGATGTAAAATCCGATAGGCTTATCATGATGATAAACAAAAACCATAATGTCCGGATCCATTACCGGTTTCATAGCCAAAACTGCTTTTTTGGCTTGTTCGGCCTTCATGGTTTTGAATCCGGGCAGCCCGGCCCACGCTGCATTGTAGATAGTCACAAAGTCTTTTGCAACTTGATCGGTTGATCTGCCGCGTGCTGTTCCGATTCTATATCCGGGCTCACTCATGAGCTGATTCGACTTCCTGACGAAAACTTCCTGTGCAGGAACAGATAAGTCTCGCTTGAAGCAAAGTTGTTCATAATAGGTCTGAAAGCCATAGTTTTCGAAGAATGCTCTGTAATAAGGCCTGCCATAGTTCATCCGGAAACTGCTCATGTCTTTGAAGTTTTCGACCAGCAGTCCCCAGTAGGCTTCTTTCTCTCCAAAGTTGATTGGACCATCTGCTGCCTCCATGCCTTCGGACTTTAACCATTCGCATGCCGTGTCAAGCAGCATCCCGGCAGCTTGCGGGTTATCTGCACATTCGAAAAATCCAATGCCGCCGGTCGGTTGCTTTTGTGCTGAAGAGTACTTTTTCGACCAAAAGGCAGCGATTCGTCCGATGGGTTTTCCATTAGAATCTTCAACTAGCCAACGTCTGGCACTGCCTTCTCGGAATAACTTATTCTTGTTGGGGTCAAAAATGCTGGCGATATCCTGCCTGATATAAGGAATCCAGTTTTTATCATCACGGTAGATGTCGAAGCATACATCGTTCCATCTCTTCGCATCAGTGCCAGATTCGATTTCTTTGATTTTCATAATGGTATTAGCAGGGCGCGAAATTAAAGAAAGTCTTATTTTTCATAGGTCGGGCAACTTTGCTTTTGATATTTTTGTCATCTTAGAAACCAACAACCCTCTATGACAAGGAAAATCTTGACCGTCATCTTTACATTGGCAGTTTCCGTCAGCGTTGCGCAGACAGATGCTGCAAAGGCTAAATTGGAACAGGCAATACAGGCTGCCGAATTAGACGCATTGTCCAACGATGAGCAACTTCAGCTCAGTTTTTATGCAACCCAGGGATTCAGGGTTCATGAATCGGGCAAACCTGGCGAAAACTATCCTTCGCTCAGTTCTGTTCTGAAAAGTGGTTCAACCGCTCCTGATTATGCGGCTATCAATCAGGAAAATTTCAATCCTTTGTTATTCAATTTTGGTGAAAGGTCTGAGCATCAGTTTTTTAATATTGACGGCACCGACAAGGTTGTTCAGATATATGAGGAAGGTTATTGCATGATGAAATATCAGCAAAACAAGGTGACAAGGGAAAATGCTGAAAAACGCTCAAAAAAATAATCAAGGAGACCAACTTATGTACATCCAAAAACTGAAATTGAAGTTTTTTGCAACGGCAGCAATGCTTATTCCGTTGGGTCTTTTCTCTCAAAATGTGACCATTGCCAGTCCTGATTTCAATACTTGTGAGTCGACGTTTAATGATACCAATCCAATAGGCCAATACGCCGATAATGAGAACGAAACCATTACGGTTTGTGCGGATGGTGATCCGATTCTGAATTTTTACTTTATTGGTTTTGATCTTGGCGAAGGTGACGTGCTGGAAATTTTTGACGGTAATTCGACTGCTGCCCCTTCGTTGGGAGCTTTCACCGGAACAGATCTGGCCAACCAGAATGTAACTTCAACCAATCCAGAAGGTTGTCTCACACTTCAATGGACCTCTGATGCAAGCGGAGTGGGCGATTTTGGAGCCATCATTTCTTGTGGACCTCCTTGTAACCACCCTATTATCAGTAGCACAATTGTAGGTGATGAGGGTAACCCGCTTTTGCTTTGTGTGGGCGAAGAGTTTACACTTGATGCTTCCGGTACTATTTTCATCGGCGACGCAATTTTGGAAAGCTTTGTCTGGGATTTCGGCGACGACAATCTCAATACCACTTCATGGCCTCAGGTAACGCACGGTTTCAGTGAGCCTGGATCATATGTTCTTACGCTTCAGGTAATAGACAGCACTGGTTGTGAAAGTCTGAATCCTCTCGACCGTGTGGTTTATGTGAGCACCACCCCAAGTTTCACTGCCAGCACTGATCCTCAGGTTATTTGCGTTGATGGGGAAGCGCTTGTTGTTGGATCTGTAACTCCGACACCATACAACAATACACCGACAGTGGATTTTGGAGATGGAATTTATATTCCCGATAACGAGGGTTGTTTTCAGGATACTTTGACCATCAATGGTTATGATCCGGGAGCAACAATTCAGGACATCAGCGAAATTGAAAGTCTTTACGCTTCGCTTGAGCATACTTATTTGACCGACATTACGATAGCCTTTATTTGCCCTAACGGAAGTGTTCTTTCTGTTTATTCTCAACAAGGTGTGTGTGGTGATGTGGATTTAGGTGAACCGGTACCCGCAGATGATGGAGCTCCCGGTGATGGTATTGTTTATACATGGACGCCTGATACAACATATCCCACTCTTGCTGAAGCTTGTTCTGAACCGGACTATACGTTCGATGGAACCGATTCAGGTAATAACCTCATCGCTGCTAATTATGCTTCAGAGGATCCCTGGGAGAACCTCATTGGTTGTCCGTTTAACGGTCCATGGATCATTCAGGTGTGCGACATCGTTGGGGCTGACGACGGATGGATTTTCGAATGGGGCGTGACGTTCAACGCGGAGGAAGGATCAATTCCACTTTCATTCACACCTTCCTTTGGCACTGGTTGTGACTCTACATACTGGTCTGGTAATTTCATCGATAACGCCGATCCACTTTGTGACTCCATTTGGGTAGTGCCAACAGAGGGCGGTACCCAAACGTATACATACAATGCGATCGACAATTTTGGTTGTCTCTATACAAATTCAATCGATGTAATCGTAATTCCAAAACCTGACGCCAACGCAGGTGAAGATGTTTGGTATTGCGGAAGCAACATCAACCTGGAAGGCACCGTTGAGAATGGAGTGCCCAATCAAAACTATGCATACAGCTGGTCTCCCGCTGAATTGTTCAACAACCCCAACACACAAAATCCCGTTTTTGTGGCTGGTATTGATACCGTGACCACTGTTTATATGACTACATACTGGACAGAGGACGAAAACTGTTCAGCCACCGATTCGCTCAACGTCAATTTGCCGCTTTTACCTTTGACCGGTGACCTCGAGAGAATGTTCCCCTGCACATTTGAATTGCCTTATACTGTATTCACGACTGAACAGAACCAGACCGGAGTTACTTACCAATGGTCTTTCACCAACAGCGATACTACTATCGTTGATTTTGGAAATGACCCATCTGCAGTTTATGATCAGGCGGGAACATTTACAGTTGTTTATTTTGAGCCTAACTGCGGGCTTTCTGTCTCCCAGGAAATTATAGTTACGCCTCAGGTTTGCGAAATACTTATTCCAAATATCATGACACCGAACGGTGATGGTGATAACGATTCATTTAATGTGGCTGGAATCAGCTTTTTCGACGGCAGCTTGTTGCAGGTGTATAATCGTTGGGGCAATATTGTTCACGAAGATCCGGATTACAATGGTAAATGGGCCGCCACAGAAGTTGCTGACGGTACCTATTACTACATCTTGACGGTGAACGAAAATGGACAAGAAAAGAAATACAGCGGTAGTCTCACCATTGTGAGATAATTGTTTCTTTAAGTATCCCTCAACACACGATATTTGAAGGCTGTCTGAATGGACAGCCTTCTTTTTTTATATGACTGATGCAATAAACGAATTGGGAAAGCTTGCCAGTGTTTTGCGAATTGAACAGCGCGAAGACTATAACTTGCATGACTCATGGCTGAAGAGATCTTCGATCGGAGAAAGAAAAAAGAATGGGATTACCTGGTTTCCTCTGCGCATAACAGAGACAGGATTCGGACTTGGGGCATATCCATTTCTGGTTGTTGAGCGAAACCCTGGCGACAAACTCAATCATCAATTTCAAAGCGCTGCGCCCGTGAATTTGTTTTCAGCAGTGGAAGGCAACGAAAATTGTTCAATCAACGGTACAGTTGGATATGTCGATGATCAGCGAATGAAGATCACTTTTTTTTGTGATGAATTGCCGGACTGGGTTGATGACGGAAAACTTGGCGTAAACCTTCTTTTTGATTCGCGCACCTATGATGAAATGTTCAAGGCTCTCAATGTTTTGATCAATGTTGAGAAGGGCAGACTGAAGAAATTACGCGACATTGTTTTGGGCTATGATAAACCAACTGAAAAAAAAATAGAATCTATTTCTTCCTCAAGACTCAACGACTCTCAGAATGCTGCGATGAACGGAGTACTTTCAGCTGATGACATAGCGGTGGTTCACGGTCCTCCCGGCACAGGTAAAACAACTACACTGGTTGAGTCCGTTGTGGAGATATTGAAAGACGAAAAACAGGTCATGGTTTGTGCACCAAGCAATGCTGCAACTGATCATCTGGCGAAAAGTCTTCATGGACGCGGGCTGAAGGTTGTCAGGATTGGAAATCTGGCCAAGGTAGAAACTGATAACACTTCTCTTACACTCGACGTGATCATTCAGCAGGAGAAGGATTTTAAGCAAATCCGCGAGCTGAAAAAGCGCGCTATTGAATTGCGCAAAATGGGGGGCAAGTACAAAAGGAATTTTGGAAGGGAAGAGGCAGAACAGCGCAAACTGATTTTCAACGAAGCAAAAAATCTAAGTAAAGAAGCGAGAGAGCTGGAGAAATATCTTGTAGACAAAGTACTCGGTGACGCCCAGGTTATTGCCTGTACTTTGATCGGATCATCATCTGATTATCTGGAGGGAAAGAAATTTTCGACTGTGATCATAGACGAAGCCGGTCAAGGCATAGAGCCGGCTGTGTGGGTTCCGATTCTGAAAGCAGATAAGGTCATAATGGCTGGTGACCCATTTCAATTGCCTCCCACAGTGAAAAGTGTTGATGCAGAAAAGCAGGGTCTTTCAGTCACCTTGCTTGAAAAGGCTATCAAACGCCATGAAGCAGTTTTCCTTTTGCGTACTCAATACAGGATGAACTCCCTGATCATGGAATTTTCCAACAGAAAGTTTTATGGAAGCCAACTGGTAGCTCATGAGTCCGTTGCATCCTGGTGTCTTGAAAATTCACCGCAAGTGGTTGAGTTCATTGACACTGCCGGATGTGGTTTTGAAGAACAATCATCGGAAGAAACGGGGTCGAAATGTAATCCTGAAGAGGTCAGGCTCTTGCGGCTTCATTACGACCAGCTTGCTCCGGCCCCTTCAATCTCAGTTGGTATTATTTCACCGTACAGAGCGCAAGTTGAGCTGCTTCAGGAAACCTTTGGCGATGTGGCAGGGGTTTCTGTCAATACCATTGATAGTTTTCAGGGTCAGGAACGCGATGTCATTTACATAAGTCTGGTGCGGAGCAATCAAAAATCGGAAATTGGATTTTTGAAAGATTACCGGAGAATGAATGTAGCCATGACAAGAGCACGAAAAAAACTCATCATCATTGGTGACAGCGCGACCCTTGGAAATGACAGATTCTATGGAGATTTCCTTGGTTATGCAGAGGAAATCGGCGCCTATAAATCAGCGTGGGAGTATTTGTACTGATTGCAGAAGAAATTCAGTGCACGGAATTTCTTTTCTCGAGCATGGGCACAAAAGAAAAGTTACCATGCAATTCTGATTTGAATGTACCATCCGGTAATTCTTCTATAAGCATCATCTGTTGCACTTCGCCTTCACCATACGGCATAACGAGTAATCCCCCTGGTTTTAGTTGCAGTAAAAGTTCTTCAGGCAAAACCGGCACTGCACAGGTGATGATAACTCGGTCGTATGGCGCAAAAGCAGGAATCCCTTTATAGCCATCGCCATAAACCAGATGAGGTTTATATCCCATTTTGCCTAGCAATATTTTGGAATTGTCGTGAAGAACTTTTTGCCTTTCAATGGAATAGACTTTGGCTCCCATTTCGCACAGAACAGCGGTTTGAAACCCACTTCCTGTTCCTATCTCAAGCACCTTCATTCCTGGTTCTATCTTCAACAGCTGGGTTTGTGTGGCCACAGTAAATGGGTGAGAAATGGTCTGTCCGGCCCCGATCTGGAAGGCTTTATTCTCATAAGCGAACTCAAGAAATGCACTTGTTAAAAAATAATGGCGGGGAACCGCATTGATTGCTTTTAATACCCTAGGGTCAGAAATACCCATGGTACGAAGTTCTTCTACAAGTTTCTTTCTCAGTCCCTTGTGTCTGTAAGAGTCATTTAGCATACCCACCAAAACTAGGCTGCTATTTCATTATCTATCACTTGTTGAAAATTAATAATGAACGATGCTCTGTAAACTTTCCTTCGGCAAATTTTTGTCGTCATGGCTCAGAAGCTCAAGATTGGTGTTTTAGGTGCGGGTCACCTGGGTAAAATACACATGAAGTGCATAGGTGAATTGCCTGATGTTTATGAATTGGTGGGTTTTTACGATCCCTCGCCAGAAAATTCACGAACTGCATCAGATCAATTTGCTTGCATGTCATTTCATAGTATGGACGCGTTGATTGATGCCTGCGACGTAATAGACATCGTGACTCCGACCATAAGTCATTTCGGTTGTGCCTCAGCAGCCATCCGCAAGTTGAAACATGTATTTATAGAAAAACCGGTGACACAGACTTCAGACGAAGCCAGAAGCTTGATAAGACTTGCGAAGGAAGCTGGAATCAAAGCTCAGGTTGGACATGTGGAGCGGTTTAACCCTGCATTCAGAGCGGCAGAGCCTTTTCTGAATCAGCCAAGATTCATAGAGACTCATCGCCTTGCTCAATTTAACCCGCGTGGTACCGATGTATCGGTAGTGCTTGATTTGATGATTCATGACATTGACATTGTGCTCGCTGTAACAGGCGCCAATGCCAGGAGAATATCAGCAAGTGGTGTAGCCGTGCTTAGTGATACTCCCGACATAGCAAACGCACGAATCGAACTCGACAACGGTTGCGTTGCCAATCTGACGGCGAGCCGAATTTCTCTGAAGAATATGCGCAAGTCACGTTTTTTCCAGCGTGATGCATACATTTCCGTGGATTTTTTGGCGAAAGAAGCGGAAATCGTGCGGATGAAAGAAGTTATTGGTGAGCCGGATCCATTCTCTGTGACCATCGACCTTGGTCAAAACAGAGGAGTCAAAGAGATTCTTTTTGAAAAGCCTCAGATACCTGCAAGCAACGCAATCAGAGATGAACTTGCTTCACTGGCCGAGAGCATTCGCCTCAATCAATTTCCTGTCGTAACGCTGGAGCAGGGCACGCGAGCTTTGGAGGTAGCACTTCAAGTGCTCGAAAAAATGAGTCAGCATATTTTGCTACAAGACCCTGACGTTCAGCACAAAGATTTCTAAAGAGAGACTTCAAAGAAGAATTTTCAACAAACACAATATTTCTTAGTTCAAACGTTCGCTAAGGTGTTGTTACCTTGCGAACCCTTAAAGCCGGCATACTCTTTTAACGACGCTTTTGATTTTCAATGAATCATGTTTTAATCAACATGAAAGAAGGTTTTGTTTAGAGTGCGTTTGGTGTTAGAAAGCCTATCTGGCTGCACTTATGAGAATATTATTGCTACTCAGTAATTTGGTTTTTTTGTTTTCATGTAATTTCATCAATCCGGATGAAAAGGAGCCGGCATTTATCTTCATTGATAGTTTGGCTGTCAGCACATTACCCGGACAAGGTACCAATCGCCATGGTCTAAGTGAACTCTGGGTATACTCCAATGCTGATATTGTGGGTGTTTTTGATCTGCCCGCTCAGATTCCGGTGATAGGTGACGGCAATCAGCAGATCACCATTTTCGCTGGTATAAAGAATAATGGAATCGGCACAACAAGGATTCGTTATCCATTTTTCGCTGCCATTGATACCGTTATAAATATTCAAAGTTTGAATGAGTACCGGTTATATCCGACATTCAGGTATGAAGAAGATGCCCTGATCGACAATTCAAGAAATTTTGAAACGGGAAGCACCTTTGTTGCAGGATCAGGAAACCAAGGCACCATAGAATTGATTGATAATTCTCAGATTGCTGCTGATGGTAATCGATGTCTGAAAGCAACGATGAACGCTACGGCCTTCATGCAATTCATCGATAACACAGATCTTACCATGGAATCTGGCAATACTGTTTTTCTGGAACTGGATTATAGCTGCAACAACACTTTTGGTATTGGTGTTTATGTTGTAGAGGCCGGCAATAGTTCCAAAGTGCCAATCCTATATCTCACTCCTACAACAACTGATTCAGGCAGCAACCCTGCTTGGAATAAAGTGTATATTGATTTTGGCGCCATAGCCATACAATACCCGCAAGCGGATTATTACAGGATTTATTTTGAATCGTCTGCCAACGAATCATCCAGCCCTGCCATTTTTCTTGATAACCTGAAAATTGTGAATTGGTAAATAATTGAATAAGGTTCGCCAAATAACGAAGTATATACTTAGTGACCTGCTTTCAGCGGCCTTGGCCTGGACCATTCTTTTCATTTACAGAAAAAGAATACTTGAACCGGAACGATTCGGAGAGGAAGTGCGCCTTGAATTTGACTCAAACTTTTTTTTAGGACTGATAATAATACCGGCAATGTGGATCATGCTATATTATATCAGTGGTCACTATAGCCGGATCTTCCGAAGGCATCGTCTAAAAGAACTGAGCCAGGTAGCGATCACATCAGTGGTAGGGGTTCTCATCATTTTCTTTGTATTCCTTTTAGACGACCAGATTAAAGACTATAAGAACTACTACCATTCTCTGCTCGTTCTTTTTAGTTCTCACTTTGGTCTTACTTTATTCTCACGTCTATTGCTAACATCCAGAACAGTTGCTTTGGTTCACAGCGGAAAAATAGGATTCAATACAATCATCGTCGGAGGAAACGCTCAGGCACTGGGAATGTTTGAAGAGATCCGTTCAATGCGATCGTCGCCAGGATATAAATTTCAGGGTTTTGTGCGCGTCAATGGTCAGGACAATCTTTTGTCGAAATACATTCCATTACTCGGTAAATACCACGATTTACCAAATCTGATCAAAAAGCATAAAGTCGAGGAGATAATTATTGCGGTTGAAAGCGGGGATCACAAGGATTTGGAAAATATTCTTTCACTGCTGGAGGATACTGATGTGAACATTAACATCATTCCCGACACGTATGATATTTTGAGCGGTTCAGTGAAAATGAACAGCATTTATGGTGTGCCTTTGATTCGGGTGAACCATGAAATAATGCCTGAATGGCAGTTTTCGATCAAGCGAATGCTTGATGTAGCTGTATCGCTGATTGCAATCATATTGTTACTACCTGTGTTCATTGTTATAGCCATTGGTATTAAAATTTCTTCAAAGGGAACGATCTTCTATAGGCAAGAGCGCATTGGTAAATTCGGTAAACCATTTCGGATAGTCAAGTTTCGCACAATGATCACGGATGCGGAGCGCAATGGTCCTCAACTAAGTTCCACGCATGATGAGCGGGTGACCGGATTTGGACGCATGCTGCGCAAGACAAGGATGGATGAATTACCGCAGTTTTTTAATGTTCTGATTGGAGAAATGTCGCTGGTTGGACCTCGTCCCGAACGGCGACATTTTATCGACCTGATCACACAAAGAGCGCCACACTATAGTCATTTGCATCGTGTTCGTCCGGGCATAACTTCGTGGGGTCAGGTAAAATTCGGATACGCTGAAAATGTGGATCAAATGATTCAGCGATTGAAATACGACATACTATATATCGAAAACATGTCGCTGGCTATGGATCTTAAAATCCTCTTCTATACCGTGGCGATCGTTCTGAAAGGCTCCGGCAAATAGCTTTTATAAAGATTCAGTATTTTCAGATGAGTGATTTTAAAGCATTCATTGGCCCGGAGAGATAAATGTCTTTTTTGATGAAAGGAACAATTTTTCTGACTTTCTGGTGAAGGTTTTCTACCTGAGGAGAACTCTTCTTTGGTCTTCTGAATTCCAGGGCCTGAGAAGCATTCAGCAGTTCAATCGCAAAAATACCGCGAACATTTTCCAACACCCTGTAGCACTTTGTGGCACCATTGGCACCCATGCTGACATGGTCTTCCTGGCCGTTGCTGCTATCAATCGAGTCGATAGAGGAAGGTGTGCAAAGCTGTTTGTTCTGAGAGACAAGACTTGCTGCAGTGTATTGCGGAATCATAAGTCCGCTGTTAAGACCTGGATCAGGTGCCAGATAAGGAGGTAACCCTCGCTGACCACCGATAAGTTTGTATGTTCTGCGTTCGGAAATACTTCCCAATTCAGCCAGTGCAATGGCAAGGAAATCAAGCGTCAGCGCAAGTGGCTGTCCATGAAAATTTCCACCGGAAATCACTTTGTCTTCATCGGCAATAACAAGAGGATTATCTGTTACAGAATTGATCTCTGTTTCCACAACTTTTTTGACATACAGAATCGTATCAAGAGATGCACCGGCAACCTGAGGAATACATCTGAAACTATATGGATCCTGAACCTGCTTTTTTACACTTGCGGCGATTTCGCTGCCTTCGAGGTTTTTTCTCATCATTGCCGCTATTCTTTGCTGTCCCTCGTGCGGTCTTATCCTATGAATAGCATCGTCGAATGGTTCAATCCTGCCGTCATAGGCATCAAGCGACATGGCAGCAATGAGGCAGCTTACCTCAGTGAACCGGATTGCTTCGCCAACAATCCACACAGCATAAGCACTCATAAACTGCGTGCCATTGATCAATGCGAGGCCTTCTTTACTCTGTAATCGAATTGGTTTTAATCCGGTTTCACTAAGGGCATCTGCGGCTTGCATTTTTTTGCCCTGATAATACACTTCACCCTCACCAATCAGCGGCAATGCCAGATGTGCCAGAGGTGCCAGATCGCCAGAGGCGCCCAAAGAGCCTTGTTGATAAATGACAGGAATTATTCCAAGGTTTAAGAAGTCGACTAGACGCTGCACGGTTGCGAGGCTAACACCGCTGCAGCCGTATGACAAACCTCTTATCTTGAGCAGTAGCATCAGTTTCACAATGTTTTGCGGAACCTCCTCGCCTGTGCCGCAGGCGTGAGAAAGCAGTAGATTTTCCTGAAGAGTGCTTAACTCATCTTTACCAATTACCGTGTCGCAGAGTGAGCCGAAACCAGTATTTACCCCATATATCGGAGCTATGCTTTTTGAAGATTTTTGATCCAGGTATTTACGCGATGCCTCAATGCGCAATATGGTATCATGATCGAGGACAATTTTATCCCCGGATTCGGCAATTGACAGTATTTCTTCAACCGTTATGGGTTTGGAGAAGTCGGATAGCAGATGCATTCGCACAATATTTTGGCGAATTTATCCAGACTTTTGAATAGGGTAGTAGCCGTTCGCACGAATTATTGTGCGACTGACCTTTGGTGTTATGAAAGGCCGCTGATCTTCTATAAATTCGCCGCCACAATTATAATTGAATGAAACACGCAGGCTTTTTATTAACAACAGTTCTTTTGATGTTATCCGACAACATCAGTGCTCAGAGCATCAAGTTTGTTGAGTATGACTTAAAGAATGGGTTGCATGTCATACTACACGAGGATCATAGCACACCGATTACTGCGGTGACAGTGATGTATCACGTTGGTTCTAAAAATGAAACAACCGGCAGATCGGGCATGGCGCATTTTTTCGAGCACTTGCTTTTTGAAGGTTCTGAGAATATCGGTCGTGGTCAGTATTCCAAATATGTAGAAAACGCTGGTGGAGCGCTAAATGCAAATACTTCTCAGGACAGAACATTCTATTATGAATTGCTTCCTTCCAATCAGCTAGAGCTTGGTCTTTGGCTGGAGAGTGAGCGTATGCTACACGCGAAAGTTGAAATGATTGGTATCGAAACACAAAGAGAAGTTGTAAAAGAGGAAAAGCGCCAGCGTATCGATAATCAACCTTATGGCAATCTGTTTCTTGAAACCCTGGATCATGCATTTGATGTTCATCCATACAGCTGGCCTCCAATTGGTAGCATGGAAGATCTCAATGCGGCTCAGGAAATTGATTTTAAAAATTTCTACAAAACCTTTTACGTTCCGAACAATGCCGTACTCAGTATTGCCGGTGATATTTCGATAGAAGAAACCAAAATATTGATCGATAAATACTTTTCCGGAATCCCAAGAGGTACTATGGAGATTCCACGTCCTACTCAGGTTGAACCTTTGAACAAGGGAGAAGTGCGCGATACCATTTGGGGAAAGGATCAGTTGACCATGATTGTTCAGGCATTTCATATTCCTGCTCAGGGAACGAAAGAATTCTACGCTGTGGATATGCTGAATCAGTTGTTGTCTCAGGGTGAAAGCTCACGATTGAACAAGTCTTTGGTTGAAGAAAAGGAACTCGCGCTGTTTTCAGGAGCTTTCACTTACAATACCGAGCATCCGGGTTTGACCATGGCATTTAGTCTTGCCAACATGGGTGCGGATCCGATGTTGGTGGAGCAGGGCATGACAGAAGAATTTGAACGTGTGAAGAAAGAGATGATTACGGATAAAGAATTACAGAAATTGCGCAATCAGCTGGAGAATGATTTTGTCACACGCAATGCCACAGTCGCAGGAATTGCGGAGAGTCTTGCGAATTATCACATGTACTTTGGAGATGCGAATTTGATCAACACTGAAATTGAGAAATACATGGCTGTAACTAAAGAGGAAATCATGACTGCAGCCAATAAGTATTACAACAAAGACAATCGTGTAGTGCTTTATTTCATGAATGATCCAAACGCAACGCAGGAATAATTAGGACCCTATCAAACTCAGAAAATGATTAAGCTCAAACACATATTTTTATTCGCTGTCGTTATTGCGATAAGCGCATGCAAACAAAGCAGCAAACTCGACCGCTCAATCGTTCCGGCAGCTGGGCCAGCTCCTGCTATTCGGATTGGTCAATATCAGATGGCTACTTTGGAGAACGGGTTGAAACTCGTTGTCGTGGAAAATCACAAACTACCTCGTGTTTCTTACAGCATCAATCTGGATTTAGATCCGTTGATGGAAGGGCCGAAAGCTGGTTATGCTTCAATGGCCGGTGACATGCTCATGGCTGGAACTCAAGCTAGAAGTAAGGCTCAGATCGATGAAAGCATCGATTTCATGGGCGCATCTCTCAGTTCTTCTGCCAACGGGGTTTTCGGGAGCTGTCTCAAAAAACATTCAGGTGAGTTTTTGTCATTGATGTCCGACGTTCTGTTGAATCCAACTTTCCCAAAGGATGAATTTGACAAAGGCATTAAGCAAACACTTTCAGGTCTTGCAAATGAAAAGACTGATCCCAATTCCATGTCGGATAAAGTTGGCAATGTGATGAAATATGGCAAGGACCATCCTTACGGTGAAGTTATGACTGAGGCGACTGTGAATGCCATCACTCGTGAAGATCTCAAGAATTATTACGACACCTATTTTCGCCCTAACGTGGCTTATCTCGTTGTAGTGGGAGATATCACTTTTGAAGAAGCAAAAGCCCAGGCTACACAACATTTTGGCGCCTGGAAAAAACAACCTGTCAAGGAAGCGTCATTCAAAATGCCTTCGGCTCCTGACGGAAATCGCGTAGTTTTTGTTCCTCTGGCCGGCGCTGTGCAAAGCGTAATTGATATCACCTACTCCATAGATCTGAAGCCCGGAACCAACGATGCCATTGTTGCAAGTGTCCTCAACAATATTCTCGGCGGTAGCGGATTTCAGTCGCGTCTTATGCAAAACCTCCGAGAAGACAAGGCATACACTTATGGCGCTTATTCGGCTATTTCAGCCGATGAGAATGTCGGCTATTTCAGCGCAGGGGCAAGTGTTCGCAATGCAGTGACAGACAGCGCCGTTACAGAGTTTTTGTTTGAAATGCAGCGGATCGTAAACGAACCGGTGGCTGACAGTACTCTTCAAACGATCAAGAACATCATGAATGGCAATTTTGCCAGATCGCTGGAACGCCCGCAGACCGTAGCCAATTTCGCATTGAATATTGAGAAGTATAAGTTACCTAAGGATTATTACGAGACTTATCTGCAAAAACTTCAGGCGGTAACCGTTGCTGATGTTCAGGCAATGGCCAAACGTCTGATCAAACCGTCGAATGCATATATTACTGTCGTTGGTAATCGTGAAGTCTCCGAAAAGCTTTCGAAATTCGCTAAAAGTGGTAAGGTTGAAATTGTAAACGCGGATGGTACACCATTCGTTGAATTGAAACCCGCTCCGGAGGGATTAACTGCAAGCGATGTTTTTGCGAATCATATCAAGGCAATGGGAGGGGTTGATGCGCTGAAAAAAGTGAAATCGTATGAACAGAAGGGAAAAATGAGCATGGGACCAATGGCTCTGGATATGAATATTCGTGTAAAAGACAGTAAGAAATTCCGAATGACCATGACTATGGGTGGTCAGGAATTTATGAAGCAAATTTTCGACGGAACCAAGGGCATCATGAGTCAGGGTCCGCAAAAAATGGAAATGGATGCGGACATGATAGCTGAAACGAAACAACAGATGGATCTCCTTGCGGAAATGAATTATGAGAAAAATGGTTATTCAGGTATTGTGAAAGGTGTTGATAACATCGACGGCCAGGCTTTATATGTAATTGACCTGAAAAAGCCTGACGGATCGTTTGTCACGGAATACTACAATGTTCAATCCGGCTTGAAATACAAATCGGTTTCTGTGGAAGAGGAAGGAGGAGAGTCTTTCATTTCAGAAACAATTTACAAGGAATACGCGAAAAGCGGAGATATCATGTTTGCCCGAAAAATCACACAAATTGCGGGGCCGCAGATCATTGATATTTCAGTTGATGAAATGGTAATCAATCCGAAAATTGATGACAAGGATTTTTCAATTGAATAGATTCTGGTTTCAAAGTAGATTTTTCCGTTTAGGAATGCTCTGCATCTTGCTGATAAGTGCCACGAAATTCAGCGCACAGGAAGCGGACAGCTCTGTTACAAAAACTGCTTCATCCAAAGAGATGTGTATCAGTTTCGGCTTACTGTATTCCAATCTGACTCTGGATTCTGAACCCTTCTTTGCAGATAGTGCCGGCAAGGTTGGTTACAGCAACATCAACAATGGAGGCGGTCTTTCTTTGGGTTTGGCTTATAATCTTTATCCCGGAAAATATTTCCTATTTCGCCCTGGTCTGGAGACTGTTATTCTCAGCGGCAACATTGCTTACGATACCGATATCAACCACCAGAAGAAATCGAATATCTGGCCGGTGGCTTTGGAAGTTCCGTTAACACTCATTTATTCACGCAATATTCACAGTGGAGTTGTTGCTGATAAACGCACGTGGCCTGAAATTGGATTGGGAATTCGTCCTGCTATTGCTCTCGAATATTTTTTCGACATGCGTCCGACCATGAAAACATTCAATCTTAATGCAGATCTTGTTGTGGGCTTACCGTTGCGCTGGAAAAAGGCCAATGCCAGAATTGAACTCATTTATTCGCATGGGTTCAATAACCTCATAGGAGTTGACGA
>JBEIHH010000068.1:0-16608 GCA_040381475.1 Crocinitomicaceae bacterium
AGATTTATGACGATGCAGCACCCGGCATGAACAGACTGAAGGCCTCTACTTATGGCAGAGGACTGTGGGAAAGTGATCTTTACAGTACACAACAGATTTCATTTCCCGCTGTAGCTGCTATCACCAGCTCAGATAATACCAATGAAGTATTCGGGGCATTTGAAACGGATATCATCTTCTACAAGAGCCTCGACCAGGCTGATGTCAGCACTTTTGACGATCCAAATACAGACATAGTTGTTACAAACGCGACAATCTTAAGTATCACAGGGGGACCAGCGACTTATACTGCAACCGTGCAGCCGCTGAATTTCGGTGAAATCAAATTGTGGATTCCGGATGGAGCAGCCTTAGATGAATTAAGCAATCCTACTTTCAGAAGCGACACGCTGGAGGTTGTTTATGTTGAAGCTCCGCAACAGCTTGGACCTTTCGGTCCTGGAGGTGTAGGAGATGATAACAGTATGACTTTCTGGCTTCGTGCAGACCGGGGCGTTCAGGGAACCAATGGCACAGTTTCCGGATGGAACGACATAGGCAATAGCGGTTATTCTGCAGCTCAATTCAACATAAACAAAAGACCAACATTAATACCGGAAGGTATCGGAGGCTATCCCGCTATGCAATTCGATGGCGAAGACGACGTACTTCAACTGAATGATGTAGTCCCGGGACGTAGCATTTCAGCCTATATCATGGTGAAGGCAGACTCCATCAAATTCAACGACCACGGCTGGTTTGCAAGCTCACGTGTTCCTAATGGCTACCTCATGCATCCCTGGAAAAACGATGGTCACTACCACAACGAAGTGCTTGACCTGAATGGAGATTATAGCGGAAGCAACAGTTTCTACATTGGCGATGCCGCTTCGCCGCATATCTACGGTTTTGTATATCATCAAGACGATTTGCATCAGGTCATGAATACTATATTCGACGATGAGCGATATCCGCAGCCGGGAGTTGATCTTGGTTTGCGCGATAATGTTACTCCTATTGATATTGACATGGGCCATGATTACGGATACGAAAACGACCGCTTTGGGAAAGGACTCATTGCTGAGCACTTTGTTTACAGTGAACGACTCATGGAATCGCATATCAACATCATCAACAATTACATGGCATCGCGCTATGGCATTGATCTCGGTCCGGCTAAACTCTACAATCATGTGATGCAGAGGAATGACGTGATTGGAATCGGCAAGGAAACAGAATATGATTACCATACTGATGCAAAAGGACTCAATCTGTTAAGGATTAGCAATCCCACATCACTGGACGAGGAGGACTATCTACTGATCGGCAATGACGAAGCGTCTTTGAACGAAGTGACTGATATATTTCCATTCTTAACGCCAAGAATCGAACGCACATGGGGATTCAGTGAAACAGGTGATATGGGTCAGGTTACTGTCAGAATTCTTGCGGCTGACCTGGCAAATGCGCAAGACCTTGGATTGATCATTACAGAGGACAATGAGTTCACGCCGGGAAGTCTGGTTTCTTTTGTTCCGCTGCTCATTCAGGGTCCGATTCTGGAAGCAACCGTTGATTTTCCTTCAAGTGGAATTTTCACCATTGGACAAATGCCCCAACTCGGCGTTTATGCCGATGAACTTATCTCGGCAAATGTTTTCCCAAATCCGACATCAGATCAACTTCAAATACAATTGAAGAACTCGTATCCAGAAAACTGGATGGTGAATCTTTTTGATGTGACCGGAAAACTTGTCAGAACAATAGCGTGCAGCGGCAACTCTGCCGTGGCCGATATCAGGGAATTGAGCGAGGGTGTTTATCACCTGGAAGTATTGATTGGCAGCACCTCCGTGATGAGAACCAACGTGATCAAACAATCACTCAAATAAGTCTTTTGAATTGATCAGGTGTATTTCAGGCCGGTAATAATTCCAGCGATTATGCACATTCGATGGTTTCCTGTGATCAGATGACTTCGACGATACAGATGTAGTTGCTGAATTTTTTCACCTGTTCAGTGAGTGGTTTACCGGAGCATGAGCTCATCGCTGGTATATCTGATTTGCCGGGCATTAAACGAATGAGCTCGGATAAATAACCCGCCTTGATAGCATAGGCTGCGTTATCTGCGCCGGCGTGCCTTGAATTGACGATACCTACTACGTTTCCATTTTCATCAAACACCGGTCCTCCGCTATTACCTGGCTGTACAGGAGCTGATATCTGATAACAACTTTGATCGCCCTGAAAGCCGGACTGGCTGCTGATGAGTCCGTTGGTTAACTTAATCTCATTTCCCATGCTTGAAGGGAGAGGATATCCAAGCACAAAAACTTCTGAGCCAACATCCGAATTGTTCCTTGCAAGTGAATATGGTAACTCACCCTGTAGTTTGAAGTCAGCATCCGAAACCTGAAGAAAAACGATGTCGTTCTCCTTATCTTCAAGAACTATATTGGCGTTATAGGCCTTTTCCGGATTCTTGCCGATACCGCGAATGACTATTTGTTTGCTCCCTTTGATCACGTGATAATTCGTAGCGAAGAGTCCGTCGTTCGAAATAGCAAAACCGGTTCCCGATAATGAAGCCGGTCCACGTGATTTTACATGATCAATGGACGCCGGAAAAGTCTTGACAAAAATTTGCCTTTGATTCGTGCCGCGTATGAGTGTCATCATGCCGGTTTCCAAAGAAATATACGGATTGAAATCAATGCTCTTATCCAGGTTCTTCCATTCGCACTTATACAAGGTATTGTTCGCAGTGGGAATGAGTCTTGCCTGCACTTCGCCCTCCGACCAGTCCAGAAAATTCACGGCTCCGTCGAGGTATATCAGTTCATAACGATCAGCCCGTTTGTACAATCCAAGGCGCAGCTTGTTGCCATTTGCATTCGGCAACATGCTCTCATAAATGCCTTCGAAAACGTCTGCTCCTTGTGTTTTGATAGTAGACCTTAACGTTGCCTCATTCAGTGATGTCATTTCCGACTCCAGCACCAGGCTGTAGTCGAGGTCGAACTTCGATTTCCGATATCCATACATGAACTGCATTTTTTTGTGAAAGGCTGCTGTCACATCTGTATGACTGTAAACTTTGATTGGTTTATCAGAAGTAAAGGTGTAAACATCATTGCGGCATGAAACGTAGCTCACACCTATGTCTGAAAATACATTATCTGCGAAATTCCACACTGGACGAACAATCATGACTTCACACAACGAAGGCATGTTACGCGGAGGATTGGAGGCAGAGCCCCACTGCACTTTTTCAAAACCATTCTCATTGAAATAGTCCATCATGCCATGAAGGGCTTTCATTTCCGGACTTTCGGGGTTTTCAATAAGCCACGCAGCTTTATGATCATCTATGGAAATGTATGCAAGATTGACACCGGTGCGAAAAGCACTGAAACTTAAGGAACGATTACTTTGATAGGTGGGTATCGCATTCTGGGCCTGGCTTGAGAATAAATATGCCAGAAAAGCACAAACCGCAAGGAGGTGTTTCATCAGGTAATTCGCTTTTAGTTCAAGCCCCTTATAAAGGCTATCCGTCGTTTAAGAATACGAATATACGAATTTAATCGACAAAGTCAACTTTTTAACATACAAAAGACCGTTTTAGGTTAAGATTTACGATTTCTGATCTTCCTGAAACCATTCAGCGTAACTCGTCGGAGTTTCTTCAAGTCGCATTTTAACCAGTTTCACATCGGACGGAAGTGCTGTTGCAATGAGTTGTTTGAAATGCATCATCAGATTCTCACAGCTGGGCTGAAAAGGCAGAAGTATGACTTTTTCAAAATTGTCAGGCAGGAAGCTATCCAATGAATATGGAGCGTCCTTGTGCAGGACAAGTGCGTGATCAAACTGACTGATCACTTTCTCCTTGGTGATTTTTTTAATAACGCCAAAATCTATCACAAGGCCTTGTTCCGGGTGATTTGCTATATCATTGATTGCACCGGCCAGTGTTACATGCAAGTGGTAAGTGTGCCCGTGAATATTCTTACACGGCCCATCGTATCCAAACAATGCATGCGCCATATCGAACGTAAAAACTTTGGTAACCCGGATGATATCTTTTTGCATGGGGGCGCAAAGATAGCAGTACACTATCCGAATTCATGTGATCACCAATAAAAAGGGATGGCCGAGGCCGGAAGTTGTTTAGGACAGCACTTTATCTGTGAGATGCTCAGACAGCGGAACCCAGAAATCCTTCTTCCAACTTTCTGTGAGCCAGCCTGAAGCATCCTCGGGTACTCCGATATGATTGAAACTGACACGGGTAGCGCCGTGCTCCATCACAGAAAGGTCAATAATTACAGTGGTATACATACCAGCCGGAAACTCATCATGGATCCAGGATTGCACTATTCTCTGATTTTCTATAAGACACATAATGTAACCATGCGACTTATTGTCCCACGCGTTAAATCTGCCTCCCTCGCGCACATCCATTTCGGCTTTCATACCGGTAAGGCGGGTTAATAATTCGGGGTTGGTCAGAGCTTGGTAAACATCCGCAATCGGCGCTTCTATCTCAATGACCTGGAATATATTATCTGTTTTAATTTTCATTATTCGTGGTTTCTAAATGGTGGTTTCAACAGTAAAATTAGTTATTCCAGTCAAAACGCAAAATATCGACAAGAATTGTTGTTAACACCGTCAAACCGACCTGTGCTTATTTACCTAAAAATAAACAATTTAGAACCTCAGGTAATGAACAATGGATCAGGCAAAATGCTGACGCAACACCTGAATGAGCTTCCGGGTATATTCCTCGCGCATCCACTGCAGATAACTCTCGGTACTGCGGCTAATGCAATAACTGTAATGTTTCACCCGGCTCTTGATATCCTGCTCAAGTAATTTGAGCAAGTCCATTGCAGAATTGAAGTCTTTGGAATTCTCGATGATAATGGAAGCATGCTGATTAATCGATTTATCCAATACGTCTTTTGTTCTCGCACCCATGCGCATCAGGCGCGAATATTCTTCGCGGATATCAAAATCAATCATGACTGAGTTCTTGAAATGTTCACGCACTTCACTCGGCATCTCATATACCATCTCCTTCTCCATTTGCTCATCACTCACTATTGATTCCATGTAAGCATCAGGGTTGCGGAAAATATCCTGCCAGTCTATTTCACACTCCCACAATCCAAAACGACGCGCATTGTTGCCAAGATCTATTACTGTGAACTCCGATTTGGAAGGCAATACCCGCGATCCGCGACCTATCATCTGATGGTACAGTGTGAGTGATTTGGTAGCCCGGTTGAGAATAATCGTTTCTACGGTAGGCTCATCAAATCCTGTGGTCAGAATGGATACCGAACTCAGCACCGCATCCTTTTTTGTCCTGAACCACTCAAGTATTTCTTTCCTTTCTTGTTCGCTGTGCGTATTGTCCAAATGCCGTATTTCATATCCGGCTTCTTTGAACATCTGGTAAACAATCTTGCTTGTATTGATACCGTTGTTGAATATCAGCGTTTTCTTGCCTTTCGCTTTCTGTTCATAGGCATAAAGCAACTTTTCCTGCATGAAAAAATTACCATAAAGCTTCTCAGAACTGCTTACCGTATAATCTCCGTTGATTCCAATCTTAAGCGAATGAAGACTAACATCGTAACTGTAAGTTGTAGCTCTTGACAAAAACCCTTTCTTAATCAAGCTCGAGATGCTTTCACCTACAATCAGTTCCTTATAGTTTTCGTAGAGCGGCAGTTCGATATTGCTTGAAAGCGGTGTGGCCGTTACACCCAAAATAACCTGATCTTCAAACCACTTAAAAAGCTTTCTGAAGGAATTGTAGTGGGCTTCATCGACAATGACCAATCCCAGATTTTCGAAATCCATTTTATCATCCCGAAGTCGATTGTTCAATGTTTCAACCATAGCCACAAAGCACATGTAGTGCTTTTCATCCGGCAGGTCCTTCACCTTACTTACGATGATCTTGTTCTTAACACCAATATCAGAGAGATGTCGGGATGTCTGACCAAGTAATTCGATTCTGTGAGTCAGAATCATTACCTTTTTACCGGTTTCCTGAATATACCGGCGGGCGATTTCGGAAAAAATCACAGTCTTACCACCACCGGTCGGTAATTGAAAGCAGAGATTGTATCCCTTTTCGTGTTCCTTGAGTCGATCGAATATTTTCTCAAGCGCTTCTGCCTGATAATCATACAGTTTCTTCCCTTCTTTTATTTCCAGTAAATCAAGCGGTTCCAGCGTCATGTGGTAATCAGGGGGCTTAAAAATCGTGCAAAGATAGCTATGATAATTATCAATTTAGATTCAGATGAAATACAGTTTTCTCAACAAAACACCTAAACGGCATATACGAGTATGTATTTTAACAATAGAAAATTTGCGTTGCAAACAGTATGCTCCTTTCTCATCTATCTGGAATATATGGCAGAAATTTCTTCCGTGTTCGCAATCGCAGGGGTTGAAGCCTTTAGCTTTGCGGATCATGCTTTTCGAAATCATTGTTGTGCTTGCAGCCCTGCTGGGATCCGTTCTCAGTTTTTTCTGTGGATTTGGACTGGGTACTACTTTGTTGCCTGCATTCATGCTTTTTTTCCCTCCGGAGGTAGCAATTGCCGCAACTGCTTTAGTGCACATGGCCAACAATGTGTTTAAACTGTTTCTGGTTGGTCGACAAGCCGACTGGTCAATCATCAAAGGATTTGGGTCGCTCTCTGTGCTAGGGGCCGTTGCCGGGGCTTTTTGCCTGAAATACGTAGCGCATTTACCTGTGATCACCACTTATTCTTTAGGTGGAAAAATGTTCGAGGTAACCTACATCCGGTTGGTGATTTCTCTGGTGATCATAGTTTTTGCCATCATAGAACTCATCCCTTATTTTCAGGCTATCCGATTACCAAGAAGGATTTTACCTGCGGGTGGGCTTATCAGCGGATTTTTCGGCGGACTGAGCGGACATCAGGGTGCTCTGCGCAGTGCCTTTCTGATGAAGGCCGGGCTTTCTAAGCAGGCTTTTATAGGAACCAGGGTTGTTTGTGCATTCCTCGTAGATACTTCCAGAATTGGAGTTTATGCCACAGAGATCAAATCAGGATGGAGTGATATGAATATCGGATTGCTCGCTGCGGCCTCCATAGCCGCTTTTACCGGCGCTTATTTCGGTAATAAACTCATGAAAAAAACTGAACTCAAAACGATCAATTTAATCGTAGCTGTTTCACTTGTAATCTTTGGAATAGGATTCGGAATGGGACTTATCTGATCGGCAGGAATCAAAAATGGCCCGTCTTACTCTGCGTAATCGCCGCATCCTGATAATTTTTCCTTATCAAGAATAACCTTACAGCTATGGGTATGTTCCTTGCCTGTGGCCTCTTTACAAGTGCCTGTGATCAGGCTTACAGACAATTTCTTACCACCTTCTCCTTCACCCGAAAGTTTCACTTCACCACTCGCTGTGTTCACTTTGCTATCTATGTAGAGCGCTTCCTTCATCGCAGTGAACGAACGTGCAGGCTCTCCCGCCTTTTCAATTTTCACTTCAAAGCTTCCATTCACATTGGCTAGAATGTTCATCTTCCAGTCAGGCGATGTGCCTGATCCGGTAAAAAAAGCCTGAGGAACAAGTTCCTGCGAGGCCTGAGGAGCGGCAGAAGGTTGTTGTTGCGGAGACTGATCTCCGGCTGTTGCGCTCTCAGCCTTTTTATCGCCGCAGGCTGTAAAAGTGAAAAGAATAAGAAGAATAGCTGTTGCTTTTAAGATCAGTTGCATGATTCGAATATTTTATTACCAGCAAAGAAAAATACAGCAAGCCAAATAAGGCCCTTGATCAGAAAAAAAAGAAAACCGGCAATGCCAATACGCTTAAGCCAGTTCCGGAGTTTTTTCTTTCTGTCCGTTTCTTCCATTGGTTTGCAAAGAACTCACATTTTGAAGAATTTCTTTCGTTCTTTGCGCACTTCTTCCTAAAATGAAAAAAATCTTAGTTGCCAACAGAGGTGAAATTGCACTGCGCGTTATGCGTTCTGCAAAAGAAATGGGAATTGCTACTGTAGCAGTATACAGCGAGGCTGACCGCAATGCACCCTTTGTTCGATATGCCGATGAAGCAGTTTGTATCGGCCCTCCCCCATCGAACCAGAGTTATCTGCGGGGAGACAAGATCATTGAAGTTTGCAAGAAACTCGGAGTTGATGGTATACATCCGGGCTACGGATTTCTTTCCGAGAATGCCGATTTTGCCAGAAAAGTAAAAGAAGCAGGTCTCACACTGATTGGGCCAAGTCCGGAAGCCATGGAAATCATGGGCGATAAACTTTCAGCTAAAAGTGCTGCCAAGAAATACAATATCCCGATGGTGCCCGGAACCGAAGGAGCCGTGAGTGATCCGGAAATTGCGAAAAAAACAGCACTCGAAGTTGGTCTTCCCATATTGATCAAAGCAAGTGCAGGTGGTGGCGGAAAAGGAATGCGCATCGTTGAAAAGATTGAGGAACTGGAAGAGCAAATGGCAAGAGCCATCAGTGAAGCGCTGAGTTCATTCGGCGACGGATCAGTTTTCATTGAACGTTACGTCGCAGGGCCCCGACACATTGAAATTCAGGTTCTGGCCGACAATCATGGCAACGTTGTTTATCTCTTCGAGCGTGAATGCAGCATTCAGCGCAGACACCAGAAAGTGATCGAAGAAGCGCCATCGGCTATTCTCACTCCGGAATTAAGAGCTGCCATGGGCAACAGCGCATGCGATGTAGCAAGAAGTTGCAACTACAGCGGCGCCGGTACGGTTGAATTCCTCGTGGATGAAAACCTGAATTATTACTTCCTCGAAATGAATACCCGTTTACAGGTTGAACATCCTGTTTCGGAAATGATCACCGGCATTGACCTGGTCAAAGAACAGATCAAAGTAGCCAGAGGTGAAAAGCTGAGTTTCAAGCAGGACGATTTGAAAATCAACGGGCATGCGCTTGAAGTGCGCGTCTATGCGGAAGATCCAGCCAACAATTTTCTTCCAGATATCGGCAGGCTTGTGACCTATCAGCGTCCATCAGGTCCCGGGGTTCGTGTTGATGACGGATTTGAAGAAGGTATGGATATTCCGATTTACTATGACCCAATGATTGCCAAGCTGATCACACATGGTAAAAACCGCGAAGAAGCAATTCAGCGCATGGTCCGGGCGATCGATGATTATAAGATCACGGGATGCCAGACTACTCTTCCTTTTTGCAAATGGGCAATACAGCATGGTGCATTTACATCTGGTCAATTCGATACCCATTTTGTTAAAAAATACTTTACACCTGAAGTATTGCAAATACAGCATGATGATGAAATGATCATTGCCGGATTGGCCGCAGTGAAAGCACTTGTGGAGCAACAACCGGCGAAGAACGTCACGACAAATGAGTCCGTTTCAGTCAGCAAGTGGAAAGCCAACCGATCTACCGTGTAACAATTCTGCGTATTTTTACGTTAGCCGAATAATATGTGCACAATTATTGGCAGAGGATTGTTGTGAAAAGGACTTTTCTATATCTGTGGATACTGTTGGCTGCTAGTTTACCATCTGCAGGACAATCGGATATTACCCCGAATTATATCATCATTGATACGCTAGTTACAGAGTTTTACAACTCTATCTGGTATGTCAGCAACGGCGATACACTGGTCAAAGCTACACGTGCTCCCATAGAAATCAGCGGCCATAGTGGCAACAGGCACAAGAAGAAGCAATATGATAAGTTAGAACAAAGGGTTATCAAAACCTATCCTTATGCAAGAGCTGCGGCTGACGTAATGGACATGTATACGGCCATTTGTCAGGAAGTGACCGATCCGCATCAGCAAAAGCAATTGTTAAATCAGGCAGAAGATGAAATGAAGCGGCAGTTTGAGAAAGACCTTCGCGATATGACAGTGAAAGAAGGAATCATCCTTATTAAGCTGATCGACCGAGAAACAGGTGAAAACAGTTATGGTTTGGTTCAAGATTTGAAAGGTAAGTTTTCAGCCTTCATGTGGCAAAGCGTGGCCAGAGTTTTCGGGCATAACCTGAAAGATGAATATGAGGCCGAAGGCGAAGATGTGTGGATTGAAAACATTGTCGTTCAAATCGAAGACGGAATTATACCGGTAGAGATTAAGCAAGTGGATCCTTTCGGATTGAAAGATTATTCTATGCATCCTTGATAAGCATAGCAATCAGACGCCGGACATTCTGTGCACATCGTTGTTGCTTTCTTCAATGCCATTTTTCACTTTTCTGATTTTCTGCGCAACAGTCGCCATGTCGCTGAAGCCATTGTTTAACAGCCAAAGCAAAGCTTCATCCTGATTATCGGCCGCTCTCGCCATTTTTTCCAATACATCCATGTTGTGTTTGCGTAACCACAGGATCGCATTGGGGTTTCCTTCCGTTCCGTTGATCAATGCCATTAGATGTGGGTAGCCATTTTTCATGAGCCAGTCGCGCGAGTCTGTTTGGTTGTGAAGGGCATGCACAAAAATGCCCAACTCAGGATATCCATTCTCCATAAGCCACTCACGAATTTCCTTGTTGCCTGAAATAGCCGCACCCCAGGCGATGATAATTTTTGCAGGGTATACCATGTGTATGTTCAAATTTACAGAAAAGCTGGAATATACCGGAGGTAGTTTCCGAATTCTTCAACATGTATTGTTTCATTGTCCTGAATCCAGCTCAAGTTAATAAAGCCTTATGAGTCAATAATTGAATCTGCCGAAAACATTTCCTATGCATAAATAGCATTATTTTAGCAACCGTTTTTTTAGTCCTTATTTAATTAAATGAAAAAAGCACTTTTTTTATTAACGCTTCTTGCTTCAAATTTCTATTCATTCGCCCAGACTAATCCTACTGCAGATGAAGAAAAGGCAATGAAAACATTGGCAGCGGTTGACTCTGGCTGGACCAGAAAAGGGTCGGTAACGGTTGGTGTAACCGGTTCTTATTTTAATCAGTGGGCAGCCGGTGGTATCAATTCGCTTGGTATCAATAGTCTTTTGAATTACGGCGTGAACTACCGCAAAGGCAAAAACGCATGGGACAATACCATTATTGCAGCCTTTGGTATGATGAACCAGGGCTTTACAACAAGTGCTTCATGGATCAAAACCGATGACAGACTTGACATCACCTCGAAGTATGGCCGCAATATCAAGGGAAACTTGTTTCTTGCTGCGCTTCTCAACTTCAACACACAGTTTGCGGAAGGTTATGCTCCCGGAACCAACGGACTTCCTGACAGAACCAAAATTATTTCTAACCTGATGGCTCCGGGCCGCATTCTGGCATCCGTCGGTCTTGACTACAAACCAAAACCGGAATTGTCTGTGTTCCTATCACCTATCACCTATCGCGGAATCTATGTTCTCGACGATCTGCTTGCTGCTCAGGGTGCTTTCGGTGTAGAAAAAGGTGAGATCCGGGTTGATACGCTTGAAGATGGATCACTGAGAGATGTTGTTGTGAAAGAAGGTGCTTCTGCAAGGCATGAAGTGGGTGCTTATCTGCGTGTAAACTATTCGAAGAAATTCAATGACAATTTCAACGTAACTTCAAGACTTGAACTTTTCAGCAATTATCTTGACAAGGCTCAAAATGTTGACCTTGCATGGGAAACCATTGCTGCATGGAAACTCGGCAAGTATTTCTCTATTACTACGTCTGTTAATCTACTCTACGATGACAACACAATCATCGTGAAGCAAAAAGAAACTTCACAGACTATTGGCGATGTAACTGTAACAACTACAGAGAACTATAATTCGAAAGGTCTTCAGACACGGATCATTTCGACACTCGGTCTGACTTACAATTTCTAATTCCATCGAAACATATAATGGAACCCGGAATTACTTCCGGGTTCTTTTTTTATGCCCAATTCCCAAATTTTGCTGAAAATGTTGGATTATGGCATTGGAATAATGCTGTGCTCAGGTGTTTACGCAGCATTGCAGATGAAGATTGTTTTCATCCTGAAGCCCGTATGGGCGATCATTTGATATTCATTCGTTATTCCCAGGTAACAGGCAGCGTCAACGTTTGCCCTTCCCTTTCGACAACCATCGTGGTTGATTCGCCTTTGGAAAATTTACCCAACGCTTCCATGTAAGCGTAAATATCAGCCACTTCGTAATCCCCTAATTTGATGATGACATCACCTTTGATCAACCCTGCCTTTGCGCCTGGTTTGCCCTCTTTGGCACCATCGATACGCAAACCTTTTCCTGAATAGAGATAATCCGGAACAACACCGAGTGTCACTTTAAAATCTGAAGCGGAAGGTGTGGCATCTTTTGTTTTTGTAAACGCGAGTTTTCCCTTTCCATCCATTTTCAAAATGATCTGCTCGATGAATGCAGTCACTTCACCGATTCCGCCATAGTTCACTTTTTCTGCATCATCTGTTGGTTTGTGATAATCTTCATGTTGGCCGGTGAAAAAATGCAATGCAGGAATATCTGAAAGGTAAAAGCTAGTATGATCACTTGGTCCTACTCCGCTTTCACTAGTGACAAGTTTCAATCCATTGGTCTTTATTTCAGGCAATACTTTCATCCAATCAGGACTAGTACCCACGCCATTCACTGCAAGTGATTTTTCAGCATTCAACCTGCCCACCATGTCCATGTTTAGCATATAATTCACCTTCTTCATGTCAATGGTAGGATTTTTTGTGAAATGGTTACTGCCCCACAATCCTTTTTCCTCTCCGCTGAATGCAATGATGAGGTAGTTGTTGTTCATGGTTCCTGCAGGCCTCTCTGTTAACCAGCGCGCTATTTCTATCAAAGAAGAAACACCGCTGGCATTGTCATCCGCGCCGTTGTGAATGGCCTTTTCTCCTGTCCACAGACTGTTTTCATCTCCCATACCCAGGTGATCATAATGCGCACCGATAACTACTGTATTCGGGGCATTGTTGTCGATATAACCAATCACATTTCTTCCTTTGATTTCCTTCACTAAAGCCATACCCAGAGAAGCGCTGTCGCCCTGGTGGTGTATTTGTGCCGGCGAATGCGGTATAAACGTGAACTTTTGAAACCAGCTGCTATCTCCTTTAGGCTGAAGGCCTATGAACTCGAATCTTGAAGCCAGATAGGCTCCGGCTTTCATTTCACCGGAAGTACCCACAGCCCGGCCTTCGAATTCGTCGGAGGCGAGGGTAGTAAGGTCCGTTCTGATTCGATCTTCCGGACTCGTCAGCAGTGTGAACTTGCGTGCAGGCGTGCATAGGAACCCTGCAGTTGAAATAAAAATAACGGAAAGAAAAAAGAAGACGCGCTTCATGAGATTGGAGTTTGAATGCAAAAATAGCGACTTGAAGGACTGACCAAATCATGACAATAAGCAAGGTCTTTAAAGTCTCTGCTCATTTATTTTCGCGTCCAATGAAAAGAAGTATATTTTATATCATAATAATGGCTTCTGCTATTGTTGCTTGCAAAAGCAAGGAAAAAGCACAAAGCACTTCGGAAACCTTAACCAGATCAGCAATTCTTCAACTGATGAGCCAATCCACTATCCTGAAGAGAAGCACTTTAAAAACGTAAGACAACTCTCTTTCGGAGGCAACAATGCGGAAGCTTACTGGAATTTTGCCGGAACGCATCTCATTTTCCAAAGCGATAATAAAAACTGGACCGCAGGATGTGATCAGATTTTTGTACTTGACACCAAGATACAGGCAGATAGCAGCAAACGAAAGTTGATTTCAACCGGCAAGGGTCGAACCACATGCAGTTTTTTCATGCCCGACGACAAATCAATTCTATACGCCAGCACCCATTTAAAAATGGACTCCTGCCCTCCTGTTCCTGTTAAAGAAGGCGGCCGGTACGTCTGGCCTATCTATCCTGAATACGACATCTTTCAGGCCGATTTGAATGGTAACATAATAAAGCAATACACTTCAGAACCGGGATATGACGCCGAAGCCACCGTCTCACCAAAAGGTGATAAAATCATTTTCACCAGTACCCGCTCCGGCGATCTTGATCTGTGGATCATGAATATTGATGGCTCAGGCATTAAGCAGATTACCAATTCTCTCGGTTACGACGGCGGTGCTGCATTTTCAGCGGATGGTAAAAAAATTGTTTGGAGGGCATCCAGACCTAAGACCACAGATGAGGTAAAAAAATACCGCGATTTACTTGCCCAGGATCTTGTAGAACCTACCAACCTTGAAATATTTGTTGCAGACATCGATGGCAACAATGTGAAGCAGGTTACTTCTCTGGGCAAAGCAAACTGGGCTCCCTATTTTCATCCTGATGGAAAACGAATCTTGTTTTGCAGCAACTACAAAAGTGCAATCGGATTTCCTTTCAACATCTTCATGATCAATATTGACGGAACAGCACTCGAGCAAGTCACTTACGATACGCAGTTCGATTCTTTCCTGATGTTTTCACCTGACGGTAAAAAAGTATCGTGGTGCAGCAACAGACACAACGGCCGCACCAGAGATACCAATGTTTTCATTGCAGACTGGGTAGAATGATTCAGCTTTACCTTACCACAACCCGGGCTACTGCATTGTTTATTTCAATGAAATAAATACCGGGTGAAAGTGATGCTATTTCGATGTCGGACGAAAATCTGCTCTTAGGAGTCGAACTCATCACGATTCTGCCGCTTGTATCTTTGATTGTGTATTTGTCGAAAGCCTTACCACTTTCAATACGCACAGTTTCATCAGCAGGATTAGGAAACACACGTAGTGAATTTCTTTCCGCTTCTGATACACCAACGAACATTACAGTGAACTCAAACACTTCAGACCATGCACCACTGCCGCAACCGTTCGATCCTCGAACGCGCCAGTAATATGTTCCGTCCGGTAAATCAAATGTGAGCAGATAATTTGTGACTGTGAGATTTTCTGTCTCGATGATCTCCATAAAACCCTCGTCTGATGCCAACTCGAAAACATAACCTTCAACATCCGATATAGCTTCCCATGTAAATAATGTTGTTTCATCCCCGTTGGAAACAATTGAGTTGTCCGGAACATTCACAAGCACAGGAGCCTCAGACTGAGCGCCTGCATAAGTCAGCATGAAAGGAACTTCATATTCTTCCCCAAAAGTTGTCTGAAGAAGCAATTTCACCTGATAAGCACCCGATGGCAATTGGTTCAATCCACTGATGGTGATTGTTGCAGAACCCACATCAACAAGCGATTCTGCGGTAACCGTAACATTACCTAGTCCGGAAACACCGAACGTAACAGGAAATGCGATGTTGGCATTCACCTGCACATCAAAAATCAGCTCATCGTTGCCGCATAGAGTCCATTCATCCTGATTAAGCACAATCAGGCGCGGCTGAAGAATAAAAAAACCTTCATACATACTGGTTGCAAGGTTCACGCCACTTGGCAGAAAAGGATAATTGCTCCACGTACCACTGAATTGCGCGAAGTCATTGCTTGGATACAGATCGAAATATCCTACTTCGCTTACTACACCATCATCAATGTGAACTGCATCGAATACACGCACACCACTTCTGTAGTTGCTGGCGTAAACAAACTGATCCAATATATAAAGGTTATGATCAATTGAAGTGTTATCCGCCTCATGGTAACCCATATAACTGGCATTGTCCAGATCGGTTATGTCGAACATATGCATGCGGGTTCCGTAGGGCATTTGTTCATTGCCAATCTGAATTTCATCTAGTTCATCATCGAGAAGAAAATGGCTTTTGTCTTTGGTGACCCAACCCTGGTGTATATAACCGACCTCAGCCTGACCTTCATAATCATAAGAAGCAATAGCGTAACAATCGGTTTTGTCGGTGATGTCAACGATCGTAAATTCATCCTCGTTACAGGCAAAAACAAGCTCCTTTCCCTGCCAGTCAGGATCAGGACCGTCGTATGTCCATGCGAAACCATCATGTGTATAACCATCATTGGCAAAACCACCTGCTATGACCGGATTCAAAGGGTCAGAAACATCCACAATATGCAACCCGCCTTCATAGGTATTGGTGCCCATGCAAATTACAAAACCCGAAACCGGATCGACTGTGATTGTATGGCTTTTACCAAAACCGTCATAATGGGCAGTTTCATCAAAGCTCACCGGAGGATTGGAAACCGCATCTAGCTGCAGCAGATCAAAAATCTGGAGGCCATGTCCCTGCGCTTCACTACCTATATAACAATAGTTTCCATGTGCTTCTAAATCACGCCATAAACTGCCTGTCGTGTGTGTTGGCAACAAACCCAAATAAACTGGATCTGTAGGATCTGAAATATCCAAAAATGCAGTGCCGTTCGAACAACCAACTAATGCGTATTCCTTGGCCGTTATTGGACTTACCCAACCCCATATATCATTCGTATTGGCCCCTTCACCAATCTCAGACAGCGGGATAAAAGCCAGTAAATCCACATTTCTGCATGGATAAGTACCTGCCATTCCATTCTCACAGGGAGTTTGAGCATAGAGATTGCTGCAGGTCAATGTGATGAAGGTAATAAAAACGTAAAGAGATCGCATCATTTAATTGATTCTAAATTTGCCCTTCAGAATAGTAATGGCACATCATTTCTGTAACATTTG
>JBEIHH010000069.1:0-16576 GCA_040381475.1 Crocinitomicaceae bacterium
ACACCTTCGAATACTCGCACTTGCTCGTTTCGGGTGCTCACCGTGGGGGTGACCACGGCTGTGCGCCCGAAACTTGCGCGAGTGCTCGTCTTCTTTGGTGTTTTGAATCTCATGAACGAAATCGACTGCATAATCCGGGTTAAACAGAAGCCTTCCCTAAACTTAGGCTTCAGGTAGGCGATTGCTCAATCACCCATTCTGACAACCACGATCACACTCGGAAGATTATCCATACGAGGCTATGAATCCATACTCGATTATTACTTAAAAGTCCGCCCTGAACAAACGTTCAGGGGTCACTCTTTTACATCGCGAACCGCTTAGTACGAGGCCCGTATGTACGGCGGTGTGAGAGGCTCACTCCGTCGCAATCAGGCGGCGGAGCCGCTTACTCGATAAGCGGTTCGGGTATTTATTTTTCAATTTCGTTCATCAATTGTTTCCATAAAGTATTCTCAAACTTTTCCCGAAAAATCCCAAAGTGTCCGATAGCATTTGTGTTGTATTCTGTCGGTCTTAAATGCAGTTTTTTCATCTCTGCATTTTCATACTTTTCAGATAAAAAATCAACCGCATTCTTTGGCGCGTAGTAATCGTTTTCAATGCTGATAGCAATGGCCTTTGCTGAGACGTTTTTAAAAAACAAATCTTGTTGACTAACTTTATCAAAGAGATAGTTGGGATTTCGACACCAACCACTCCATTGCTTTGCAACGTTCTTTGGTAGATTTTCCATTCCGGTAATTCTTTTTGAAGGTAAATAGCCGAACAAATTGTTAAGTGATGGAATAAGAATGTGCAAATTTGCCCACATTTTTACTCTATCAAATCCTTTCCACAACTTCCAATAGCCGCTCTGTGCAGCAAGCAAAATTATTTTTTGAACTTCTGATGATGATTTTGCCAAACCAATAATTTGTCCGCCAATACTATGTCCTAACAAAGTGATTTTTGCGTTCGGATAGTTTTCTTTTGTGAATTTGATAACAGCTTCCAAATCGTTTTTCCCCCAATCAGAAGCACTACTTTTTATTTGTTTTATTGGTTTTTTGAGAGAAAGTCCAATACCTGAATAATCAAATGTGATAACGGTAATTCCGTTTGCCGATACAAAGTCAGCGAACTTTTTGTAAAAACTTTGTTTCACACCTGTTGCAGATGAAATGATAAGGACTGTATTTTTTTCTGCTTCGTAAATTTGTGCAGTTATTTGGTTCAGATTCGTTGTGTTAATTTCTATTTGTTTCATTTCAACTTATCCAGTAAATTCTTGTGTTGCCTGTTGCCTGACCGGTAACGGGTTGCGTGTAGGCGATGTTGCCTTGTGTTGCCCCGCATGTGCGGGGGCAAGGCAATATTGCTTACAAGCAGTTAAAGGCTGTTTAGTTTTATTGCAAATGGGAAATTCAAGTTTTCTTCTTTATCATTTATCGCTACAATTTTTGGATTCTGATTAAAATTTGATTTGAATTTCAAATAATGATGAGCCAAATCATTAGCACCATTTATAGATAATACGCTTTCATTATTTTGGTTCTCATACCATTCCAGAGATGTTTTTAGCAATGAATAAGTATAGTCGCCTCCTAATTCTGAATCATTACTTATTTCTCCAACAGAGCAAGCATAAGCTATGGAAATACCATTTGTACTTTCAGATATTATTTGCATGTATTTTTCACTAGAATTTGGTTGATTTAAAGTTGATTTAAAGGATAAATATTCAGGACCTGAGAAACTTGAGTATTCTTCAACTAAGGATTTTCTGCAAGTATCAATAATTATAAGCGCTTTGGGTGCATTGATCAAGGAAATTAGTTGAGAAATAGAAATTGATTCGGAGTCGTTTATTGCAATATTCGTTTCTTTTAAGTCTTGATGTCCATGGCCGGAAAAATATATAAGTAAGAAATCGGCATATAAGCTATGGAATAATTCAATCAAATTTTCAGATGGACATTTAAAAAGTCCTGCAATTTCATTATCCTCCCAAGAACCACCAATAGGTGATTTTAAAAAACTTACAAAGTGATGTAAGTCGGCATCAACACCTTTTAAAAAATTAGCAGAATTCTTTAGCCCTGGGGAACCTATCATTATTGCTTTTCTATTCATATTTAAATTGCCTTTAACGTTTTGCCGCTTGGCGCAGTGGCGGATTTCGGAGCACAAAACTGTCAATACACCACAAAAGTTGATGCGAGGTAGAATGTTCAATTAACCACGTCACCCGCCATTGAGCCAGGCGCCTGTTATGCACCGCTTTTTTGACTCCAATTTATATTTTCAATTTTGTTCGCAAATTAAAACGGTAGTGTTTCGCTTCAACTTTTTCCATTCCGTTTTGAACTTCTTCTTTAATCCAATTTTTCATCATTCTATCATAACTCTTGTAATGGTCTCCCTCGTCAGTTAGCATGAGTCCTTGTTCGCTTAACTTCTTATTAGTCGCTTCGTAAAAGTAAAAAGAATGCAATGATTATCAGTACCGTTGACAGTAGTGTTCTGATTCAAACAATTGAAAAGGCTCTTACAGACAAAATCAACAACCGTGAAATATTTACGAAGGGTAAAGACTATTCATATTGTTATGAAGAATGAATATCCCGTTGTTTTCCACAACTCAACCACTAACAACTTCCTGCGACCCATTTTGAGAATAACCCGCTTCGCATACTTTAGCGCCCGCTATGAGCAAAAAGAAAATTGATGTCAAGTACTACGCCCGACGTGGTCATGCCAAGAAAAAGCAACTGGGTGCCAATCTCAAAAAAATCATGCGCAAAAAACCTGTAGGATTTTTGCAAGATGTAAAGAAGGCAGCCGACGAAACATGGAAAGAAATCAGCTGCGTTGATTGTGGCCATTGCTGCATGGAAATGACACCGACCTGGAAAAAGTCGGAAATAAAACGTGTGGCTGCTCACTTCAATATGACTTACGCCGAGTACTACGAAAAATATCTCTATACCGAAGAGAAGTCAGGTGATATCATGAACGATAGCACACCTTGTCAGCACTTCGATAAAAAGAAAGGTCTCTGCACCATCTATGAAATTCGTCCGAAGGACTGTGCAGAGTTCCCTCACTTTCACAGAAAGGATTTTGTTGATCAGGCAGCCGATGTATACATTCCCAACATTCCTCGCTGTCCGGCCACTCTCGTGCTGGTAGAGAAGATCGAAGCCATCATGAAAGAGAAAGGTGTTATCTCGTAGTGTCGCAATGGGCTAATTTTGCACCATGAAATCGCTGAAGCATCCTTCTCAGGTACCTTTTATGGTATATGCCGATCAGGAAGGCAATATCTTCGAAGATATGCGCTATGAGGCGGTTGGCAGGTCGGGCTACAATGTTTATCCGCTCAAACCGGAAGACTTTATCGAATTGCCCACCGGAAGCGATTTGTTCACTTTACCGGGCAGAAGACCATACGGTCTTGATCTGAATACAGGCGAATTCGAAATCCGTGAAGATGTGCAGGCTGTTGCTGCATTGAATGCCCCGGCATACACACAGCTTTATATGGCCGCTTTTGGCACAGAAGAAGAGAATGCTCCAACATTGCCGCTCTTCTGTTACACGGTTGTTGGTTGGCTCGATGGAAAATTTTACACCACGGCAGTGCGTATCGATCCGGATGAACGTCAGGATCTGGAAAATTTCGATCGCGAACTGATCATTGAAGAGACCAAAAAAAGACTGTTGCTTCACCCTGAAAACAGATTGATCCAGCACCTGGGCAACAACTGCAGTCTCAAATATTGTTGTCCTGCTGCCCGCAATTTTTTCATGGGGCGTTGGGAATGTCCTATTCCGGTTTCTCCGGCATGCAACAGCAATTGCCTGGGTTGTATTTCGTTCCAGCCCGAAGAACACGACCTCACGTCGCCTCAGGACCGTTTAGGTTTTATTCCAACAGTTGACGAGATTCTGGAATTTACCATTCCTCATTTAGAAACCGCAGAGCGTCCAATCGTCAGTTTTGGTCAGGGATGTGAAGGTGAGCCACTGCTGGTTTGGCAACTTATCCGCGATGTCATCAAGGGTATCCGGGCAAAAACATCGAGAGGCATCATCAACATCAACACCAACGGCAGCAAACCGGCGGCGTTGGAGGAACTGATGAAAGCCGGACTAAACTCCATCCGTGTCAGTACGAACAGCGCCAGAAAAAGCATCTACGAGGCATACTATTTACCCAACAATTACGAGTTTCAGGATATCAGGGAAAGCGCCCGTATCGTAAGGAAATACGGAGGCTGGGCTTCGATCAATTATTTTACTTTTCCCGGAATGACCGATCAACAGGAAGAGTATGAAGCCCTGAGGGACTGGATTCGTTATAGCGACCTGAGTATGATCCAGTGGCGCAATTTCAACATCGATCCGGATTGGTATCTGGGCAAACTTGGAATTACTGAATTGCAGGAGGGTATGGGCATTCGCACCGTGTTGCGCCTCATCCGCGAGGAGTTTCCGCATCTGGCTTTTGGATACTTCAATCCGCCCGATGTGGTGCAGGCGAAATACAACGAAATACGGTTGAGCGTTGGTTGATGAAACCGCAAGGGTAGTTCGTGTTAAACCAAAGTAAAAGTTGATACTTGTTTTTTTTCTTTCATGGGCATGTAATGCCTCATCGTCTTTACAATTTATTATTCGATCGTTACCAATTGTTTTTATTTTGGATTTCGCTTGACATGAACGAAATTTTGATGATCTTTGGGAAGCCTTAAGTAAAATAACTTCTTTAATCCCATGACGTCGAAAATTTTTTTCTGCTCAAAACAGAAGGCTATGCGCCTTGCCAAAGAAGTTCTCAAGGATATGAAACTTGGGAAGAATGTTGTGGATAGTTCCACAAGCACCATTGTTGCCAGCCAAAACCGAAGGTTTCTTGCACAACGTCGGCAAATGGAAATTCAGCTATTTGCGGATGACCATAAAGTAGAAATTGCGGTGAGCGTTCAGAGTCGAATTCGCGCACTGGATTTTGGCATCAGCGAATACATGGAAGAAGAATTTCTGCACCGCATGCGCGAGCGAATTAATTGATATTCATTACATTCCGTTACTTCGCCTCAATAAATCGTTCAAATCGAATTTTACCCTTGTAGTCGATAAGGCGGATATGCAATTTCCTGCTTTTCTGAGGTCCGCTAAAATCGAGCACGGCATAATGCCTGTCTGCAACGGAGCTGTTTTCTTCGCGCAATGTGTTTTTCTCTTTCGAAGTATCATAAGCCTTGCTTGTCAAAGGTGAAACCGTGAGATCGTAAACCACATTGCCCGACGGCAGTTTCAGGCTGCTCATTTCACCACAATGTCTGTCGCCCGTTAGAAAAATGACACCGGTAATGTTGTTCTGATCAATGAAGTCGAGAATTTTCTGTCTTTCCGCCGGATAATTTGAATAATTCTCGAACAATGCCTCAGTATTGAGGAATTGTCCACCGATAGCCACAATTTTGAATGGAGCCTTGCTCGTGGCAAGCGATTGCAAAAACCACTGAAGTTGATCTTCACCAAGAATGGTAGGGGTGGCGGCTCCTTTGATATTGGCTAACGTGCGGTTGTATCTGTTATCGAGCAGGAAAAAGTCTACATCGGCAAAAGTGAATGAGGTTGCTATGCCATTTTCACCGCAGGTTCCGGCAACTCCCGAGCCCGGATTGCACCAGTAATCGCGAAAAGCTTCAAGTGTGCTGTCCTTGTGCACGTATGATCCGTTGGAGTCATTCGGGCCAAAATCGTGATCATCCCAAATAGCCACATTGGGGCAGGCGGTCATCAACTTCTGCAATTCAGGAAGTCCGCGCGTTTGGTTGTAGCGGTGCTGAATAGCGCTCATAGATTCAAAATCAACTTCGCGCAGATAGACATTGTCGCCGAGCCAGAGCATCAGGTCCGGTTTTTTGGCAGCAATGCTGTCGTAGATGGCATAATCGCCACCATATGGAGTTCCCGGACGGTCATAGGCTGTTTCATTTGCGTAGGCGCAACTTCCGGTTGTAAGCCGGAAGGAGGGAGGATCTGTGCGCCACTGCCAGAGCGATTGTGTTGTGAATTCGTAGGTTCGATCGTCTGCTTTGGCTGTTGGGTCGGCATCTGACAGTCCATAAACGTATGTTGTTCCGGGTTCCAGCAGTCCGATGGTTATTTTGCAGCTCATACCGTTTTCTGCTTTGATCGAAGCATTGATCAGTCGTTGTGGCGAACGTGAGTTTTTAACACCTACACGCAACACAATGTCGTGCTCATGGTCAGAACCAACCCAAATCTGCGCTTCGCGCATGCCAACATAGCCGGTCATGGGTCTTAGCTGAGCTTGAATTCCCGAAATAAAGCTGAAGGAAAGCAATGCCAGACTTAAAAAGAATTTGTGCATGGATAGAGTGTATTTAGTTTTGGGCACCGGAAGCAACCTTTGATTCCTGCCTGTTGTCAAATGTATATTGAATGTGCCAATTCATTTCGAACCGCTTGCTAAAACGTTTACTGATACTACTGATTGTTTGCTCTCCAATATTGGGTATTGGACAGTTAACTAGTTCAGGCTGCGAGGGTTTGACTTCCTATACGAATAGTGATCCGAACGATCCGATATTCTATTTCCCTGTTGGTACAGGTGGTGATTTAACAGCAACACCCGGCGGCGGAACGCCCGGATACAATTTTGTATGGTCAAGTTTCACAGTAGGCAATTCTTCCTGGACAGGTTTTAGTGTCGAAAACAATGTGGCTACAAGCACCATTACGAATCTGAATCCCGGTGCTTATGCTGTTGTGATCTATGATGGCAACAACACCGTAGTGGGTTGTTACCGCGCCTGGATTCTTCAGATAACGGACGAGCCGACTGTGGATGTTGCTCCAATTCCCCCGGCATGCGCCGGTCCTGTGAATCTGGTTGGTACCATTACAGGCGGTCAAATCAGTCCTTATTCCAATCTGCCCAATACGCAGATGTTGATTGATGCCAATACAGAAATCAGCGTTTGTTTTACAGGAAACCACACCTGGGTGAGTGATCTTGCTTTTTATGTTGTTGGTCCTGCCTCTTGCGGCAGTCCTTCGCTCGTTCTGTCACCAAATCCCGGTGCTATAGGTCAGGGCACTGTCTGCAATAGTGGAAACAACATCAGCAATTTGTGCTTTTCAACGGAGTCGACGAACAATCTGAATGTTTGCGCACCGGCTCCTTCAACCCTTTCGGGAACGTATGGCACTTATGGTGCTACACCTACTGCCATCAACTGGTCCGCTCTTTTTGGCTGCGATGCCAGCAATGGTGGCTGGGCAGTGCAGATTTATGATTGTATAGTAGGTGACGTGGGCTCACTTACTGACGCTACACTGGTTTTTGATGGAGTAGATGGCTGTGGCGATCCGCAGACAATCACTTACTCAACTCCTGCGGGTTATAGTTCTACAATCACCGATATGTCGTGCAGCGCTGCATCGGCTTCCATTTTCGTTGTAACACCCGCCATAGCGCCAGCAACGATTGTCTGCGATCTGGGTTATGAATGGAGCAGTGAACCTTATGTGTACATCGCAGATTCAACAACATCACTCAACATTACGCTCAACGAATTCACCGACGCCAACGGAAATCAGATTCCATGGCAAGATGTTGTGTTTACCCTTTCAATTACCAATGAATGCGACAGCACAGGCACGTCCAATGGTTGCTTCGGTGGCAACAGCGAAGACTCAGAGCTTTTCAGTTATTCACCCGCGGGCGCAGCAATCATTGATCCGGTAGGACCTTTATGTGAAACAGGAGGAACGGTCACATTGACATCTGGTTATGCCGGAGGCACCTGGTCGGGAATCGGAATAGTAGATGCTGTCAATGGCGTTTTCGACCCTGCTGTATCAGGAGAAGGAACTTTCAATGTCTCTTATGTGATCAGCGACCCTTGTGTCATCCCGGGTTCTTTCGATATCGTGGTTGAGGCAGAGCCTCAGATCATATTAAATCTGCCGGCAGGCATATGCGTAGATGCGTCTCCGATTGATTTGTCCGACTTCGCGCAGCCATTGAACTGTCAGTTTTCAGGTCCCGGCATTGTCGGTTCTCAATTCGATCCCGCCGCTGCCGGAGTTGGCATTCACCAGATTGAGATTCAGGTAATCGGTTTATGCACAGTCGTAGTATTTGAAAACATGGTGGTTTATGCATTGCCGGTTGTGAATGCAGGAGCCGATACGGATGTTTGTCCACAAACTTCCTTTGGTCTGCTCGCAAGCGGCGCAGCAACTTATTCGTGGTCTCCATCCACTTATCTTTCAAATTCAGCAATAGCAAATCCGCAAGCTTCTCTTCTGGCGGATATTGCATATACCGTTACAGGCACGGATGCCAACGGATGCGTCGATTCAGATCAGATCAGCCTGACCTTGCTGCCGATGCCGGAAGTAAGTGTTGAAGCAGTGTCGATGGTTTGTCCCGGCGATGAAGTAACACTGAATGCAACCGGATCGATTGGCGATTTTTCATGGTCTCCCGGAGCATTGCTAACCGGCTCAGGAACTGCCACACCAACGGCTACGCCACAGACGACCACCACATTTACGGTCACATTAACCGATGATTGTGATATCCAGGTTCAGGCTTCTGTAACAGTTCCCGTAGAAGCAGGCTATTCAGTGAATGCGGGCGAAAACACTGTTATCTGTGAAGGTCAAACAGCATCATTGAACGCAACAATAAGTGGCAATGATGCAACGATTGAATGGACAACAGCTACCGGTGTTATTGATGGTGATCCATCAAGTCCACAAATAAGCACGACTGTAGCAGGAAATTATGGCATCACAATGACGAGCCCATTGGGATGCACTTATTCTGATGCATCACAGGTAAATGTTACACCATTGCCCATATTGAATCTGGCAGACAGCGCCATGTTTTGCCCTTACGGCGAGGTTAATCTTCATGCCGGAAATGGTTGGGATCAGGTACAATGGTCAACCGGAGAAAATACGCCGACTATCACAGTCTCTTCTGAAGGAGAATACACAGTTACGGTAACGGAAAACAACTGCTCAAGCAGCGGAAGCATAGTTGTGACCAGAGTGGTGTTGCCCTATCTGGAGCTCGGACCAGATGCGGTTATCTGCCAGGGTGATGTTGCCATATTGGACGCCGGATATCCCGGATCCTGGAGTACAGGGCAAAACGCTCCTTTCATCAGCGTGAGTTACGAGGGTACCTATGAAGTTGAAATTGAAGTGGAGAATTGCACAGCAATGGACTCCATACAGGTCATTGTTAATCCACTGCCGGTTTTGAACCTTGAACCAACATTGACAGGCTGCGTAGATGAATCTGTATATCTCTATGCAGAGCATCCAAACAATACCAGTTACTTGTGGAGCACCGGCGAAACAACACCGCTCATCGAAGTGTGGACTCCTGACGTATACTATGTAACGGCCTACAATGATTGCGGCACTGCCACAGATTGGGTGGATGTCAACTTCCAGGATTGCAGTTATTCGGTTTATATCCCCAATTCATTTACACCGGATAATGATGGTATCAACGATGTCTGGAAAATCAGCACATTCAATGTTTTCAAATTTGAACTCACCATTTTCAACCGATGGGGAACGGTGCTCTTCTATTCTGAAGATCCGCAGGCAGTGTGGACAGGTGACGTAGAAAATGGCGAACATTATACACCTGATGGGGCTTATTCTTATCTCATCAAATTTGAGACTGAATCAGGTGAGGCGATCAAAAGAACCGGGGCGATTATCGTCACGCGTTAGTTATTCAATCTTTTTTCGCGAGTAATAGAAGTGCTGATCATCAAATTCGGGTTGACCGGTTAGTTGGATATTTTGCCATTCACTTGTGGGAAACAATCTTGTTCTTTTCTTGTCACTACTTATTTCGACAGGCATATTGAATTGCGCAACATTTGTATTCCACCTATATTTCAAACACATCTTCTTCTTTGATTTTTTTATGGAATATTCCAAAACGGGTAGACCGGCATTTCTTACATACTGGTCAAAAATCGGAGAGAGATTTTGCCCTGTTTTTTCATTGAAAAAGCTCACTACTTCATCATAATTGGTGATCCTGTATTTGAACGTGGTGTCGCTCATGTTTTTTATCATCGGCCACCACAATTCGTCATTGTTCACTACATGTCGCAGTGTATTCAGGAATAACATGCCTTTTACATACATATCGTAATGCCCTTCACGGTTGAGTCCGTATGTGCCAATCATGGGTTTAGAATTGACCACAGTATTTTTCAAGGCATTCACATAAGTCATCGCCGTATCGTAACCATGCATACATTCCACATAAATAGCCTCGCTGTATGTGCAAAAGCTTTCATGAATCCACATGTCAGCGATATCGGCAGATGTTACGCTGTTTCCCCACCATTCATGCCCGGTTTCATGAATGATGATATAATCGAACGATAGTTTCTGGCCTGAGCGGTCCATGCCTGAATAACCCGTTTTGTATTTATTGCCATAAGCAATCGCACCCTGATGTTCCATACCGAGGTATGCCGTTTCAACAAGGGCGTAGCCATCACGTTGGAATGGATATTTACCGAGATAGGTTTCATAACACGAAAGCATGGGCTTTACCTGTTCGAAATGCGATTTAGCCTTGTCGAAGTTTTCCCTCAATACATAATAATCGAGGTCCAGCGAATCATTGTCTGCACATAGGTGAACGTCATGCCAGTGAACATAATCACCAATATTCAAGGTCACATTGTAGTTGTTGATTGGATAACTCACTTTCCATTCGTAGGTCGATTTGCCATCCGGCAGCGGCACTACAGCGGTTTCCTTACCATTGGAAACAAAGCGGAGACCATTGGGCACAGTGCATGCGACTCTCATTGAATCAGGTTCATCGCTTTGTTGATCCTTGCAAGGCCACCAAAGGGAGGCTCCCGTTCCCTGGCAAGCAACACCAACCCAAGGCTTTCCGGCTGAGTCTTTTTTCCATACAAAACCACCATCCCAGGGGGCATTTTTAGCTTCAATTGGCTTGCCATGGTAGTTCACAATCAATTTTCCATAACTCCCTGCCGGAATGGTTTTTTTTGATAAAATGAAAACAGCATCAAAATCTCTGGAGAAAGAAACTTCCTCATCATTGAGTCTCATGGCATCGATCTCCATGTTGGCAAATAAGTCGATCTGCATCGACTGAAAATTTTTCAAAGCCTTAAAATGTATGACGCACACACCGGCAATACTTTTATTGTCTATGTCGACATTGAGAGAAAGATCATAATAATGAACATCGTAGCAATCCCTTTCCGGCCTCAGACCGCCGCGCAAGACTTCGGCACGCGAAGGCGGTTGTGCCTGAAGTGTTGACATCAGCGACATTGTGAATAAAAAAAGGAGACTTAGAATTCTTCGCATAAAAGCAAATATGGAAAATATATGACCGCAATCTGGGTTTAAATAATCACAATCGGGCCGGGACGAATTACTTTTGAAAGGAAAATTATTGAATATGTACGACTATAAAGCCAATATAGAAGGTTCTCGATACGATTACAACAGGTCAATTCTGCTTGAATCTACAGCTGATCCCAATCCTTTCAACCAACTGGGTTTGTGGCTCAAGGAAGCAGAATCAGAGGGTATCAAGGATTACAATGCGTTTAATCTTTCAACCGTGAGTGAAGATGGCACGCCCAATTCAAGAATACTGCTGCTGAGAAAGTTCGATGGTTCGGGTTTGGTTTTCTTCACCAATTACACCAGTGCCAAGGGAGGTCAACTTGAAAAGAACAACAAAGTTTGTATGAACTTTTTTTGGAATGCACTGGAAAGACAGGTGCGCATTTATGGTCTTGCCAGGCGAATCAGCGAAAAAGAAAGCGATGACTATTTCGCAACGCGTCCCCGTGAAAGCCAGATAGCTGCGTGGGCTTCAATACAAAGTGCAGAGATGCGTTCACGAGAGGAGCTTGAAAACAACGTTGTTGAATACAGCAATAAGTTCGCCGGAGAGCCTGTGCCGAGACCACCTCATTGGGGAGGTTATAATGTGGTACCGCATTATTTTGAATTCTGGCAGGGTCGTCCAAGCAGATTGCACGACAGACTCATTTACAAAGTAGATGAAGATTTCAATTGGTTCATCCAACGACTGGCACCTTAATTTATTGCCTTGGAGGAATAGGCTGGTTCAACAGGGTTCTTCTGAGATTTTGCAGTCTTCCATGCGTCATATTCATCCAGAATGGCTTTTGAAAGAAGCTCAGCCACCTTGCGGGCACCTGCCGGGGTGAAGTGTGTATAGTCGGGCCCGGCATAAGGCGGATCATTGCTCACCCAGCTTACCATCGAGTTTTTTCCGCCCATCACTTCGAACATATCCCAGAATGCACAACCTTCATCGATTGCAGCTTGTTTCATTCCTTCGTTCAGCGATGCGAGATATGGCCAGGTCTGATAAACACCATCAATACTCGTGCTCATATCAGAAGGGCCCACTACGATGATTGCAGCATTCGGGACCAATCTTTTAAACATTTGAATATGGCTCTTGAATGACTGACCATAAGCCTTTGCATTTGAATCTCCTGAAAGATATGGAACAGCATTACCTCCAAATTGGAGGATAAAAAGTTCGGCGTTCAGGTCATCAAACACGGTTTTCATCTCACTTCCGTTCACTCTTCTGAACGCACCGCCATCGTTACCGCGCAATGCAATGTTGCTGAGGTTCACTCCACCGGAACCATGCATTTCAATTCCATACACATCCGGACTATCGGGACCTTTGAATTCGAACTTCAGTTTTTTTGATACTGCATCAAGTTTCCAGGAACGAGATGCGATTGCTGAAGTTGGTGGAATCAATTCTGTCGTAAGAAGTTTAGCATCGTCATAAACCCTGAGTTCAAACCCATATTTACAATTGCCAAAATATAATATTACTTCATTGTACTGCTTGCACCTTGCTGTAGCCATAGAAGAGGGGCGAAGTTCCAGCCACGCTGTTGTTGAGTCTGCCGTATTTATGTCTTCTTCTTTTTTGACTGACGTAAAACGGCCAAACGAGCACATAACTCCGAATTTGTTGTGTGGTGCTTTGCCATTATCGAACCCATACGATGTATGTCTTTTCCAGTTATCACTTTGCGCCTGTAGAATATTTCCGCTGCCTGTGATTGGCACAGGCGCCACAAGTCCGCAGCCCGATCCGCCGAATTTCTCCTGTAATTTTTCCCTGATCACATTGCTCATGCGATCGCTTTCGATCTGTGAATCGCCGTAATGAAAGATGTGAACACGTTTCCCGCTGATTTTTGCGCTGTCAAGCGATTCAAAAAATGAAAACAGGGGAGAAGAATCATCATTGGCGAATTGCAGTGAGGTTATTCCTGTCTTTCGAACAACATTCAGGCTGTCTGTGGTTAAAGTTGAATCAACAGATAGGCTGTCCAATTGCGCCAGATAATTTCCAACGTCCGTGATCACATTCACAGCAGTATCTGACGGTTGGTTCCATGTTTTGAATTTGAGTTTGTAGCCAAAAAAATTGATACCATCTTTAGGGAAAATGAAGGAAAGCAGGATGCAAGCGCTTCCTACAGATGCAACCAGAAGAAGAGTAGTATGCGGACGAACAATCTTCAACGCAGGCAATATGCAAAACTTCAGTACTTGGAAATAATCAGACAGCACGAGTTGTTAACCCATGCCGTCTCAAATTTACCACAAATACTATTGAATGATTTTGAATTCGGTTCTTCTGTTCTTTGACCTGCCTTCATCTGTATCATTGGTAGCAATCGGAGTTGTTTCGCCGTATCCTTTGGATGAAAGTCTTGTGGCATCGATGCCCTTTTTTACCAAATAATCAACTACTGATTTGGCCCTGTTTTGAGATAAGGTTTGATTCGATTCATCGCTACCAACATTGTCGGTATGTCCGCCAATTTCGATTTTTTTATCAGGATTGGCTGCAAGCAAATCACTGAGGCGATTCAATTCAACCATCGATTCCGGTTTGAGGTCCCATTTGTTGGTTTCAAAGAATACGTTGTTCAGCACGATGGAAGCACCGGGTCGAAGCTTCTGCAGCAATATTTCAAGCTGATAGGGCTTCATGCTGGTGTAATTTTTCAATGAAAAATTCTCAGAGTGAAACAAGTAACCTTCTTTGTTCACATTGAGTGCATAGTCTTTACCACTTGGAATACACAAAAGGAATTGACCGGAGCCCTGATTGGAATAGGATTCAGCTATGAGTCTGCCAGTTTCCAGGTCAATCAGTTCGAGATGGGCTTCGAGTTTTTTAAAGCTGAGTTTGTCTGCTACTGTCCCGGCTACGTAGGTTACAGGACTCGGACGGGCAGCCTCATGCAGTTCGAACTGATAGAGATCAAGTCCACCAAATCCCCCTTCACGGTCGCTTGCGAACAAAGCAATATTGCCGCTGGCAGTTACCTGAAGTGAATTTTCATTCTTATACGTATTGATTGGATAACCCAGATTCACGGGAGCATCCCAGTCGCCATTGGGAAGCAATCTGCTCATATAAATATCCAGTCCGCCCATACCGCTGTGACCGTTGCTACTAAAATACATGGTGCGGCCGTCGGGATGGATCATGACACTTTCCTCTTCAAAACTGGTATTTACTCTTCCCGGCACTTTCATAGGCGAAGACCAGCGTCCTTTGTCGTCGAGTGAGCTGAAATAAATATCCTGCTCTTTGATACCACTCGCAGTTCTTTTGCCCCGAACGAAATAGAGAGTTCTGCCGTTGGCAGCAAAACTTGGTTGACTTTCCCAGGAACCAGTGTTGATGGCTCGACCCATGTTATCTGCCGGCGACCATCCGTTACCGGTTCTCATGGATACAAAAAGGTCGCAACTGCCCACACCTGTTCTTTCGCCACCATAAGTTCCATCAGCATATTCGCAAGCCGTAAAAATGAGCATCTGACCATCAGCGCTTAGTGTTGGTGCGCCTTCATTTCTTGTTGTGTTGATTTCAGCGACAGGTGCGGCTACATCCCAGGTCTGCCCATTTTTTTTACTCAGAAAAAAGTCTTCCTGATTTTTTTGCAATGGATCGGAAGAAGGCACTAAACGGGTGAGTAGGAGCGTTCGTTCATCGGCAGTAATACAAGGGTAATATTCGTCATATTCTGTATTCACACCTTTCCCCAGATTTATCGGCTCAAAAGGTACTGGCCTTGCCAAAGCCTTTTTAGCGAACACGCAGCTTGAAATGAGCAATTGTGCGCGCTTTTCCTGACTTGCGCTTTCCTTAGGATAAGGCATAAAACGCGTGATGGCTTCTTCGGTTTGCTGATAATCACCCTGAGCGAAATAACATTCTGCCAGCATCATCCAGCCTGCAGGATAAAATTTCTCATCTATAGCAAGCGCAGCTTTGAGTGGTTTAATGGCCAATGAAGTTTCACCCATTTCATCATAGATCTGTGCCAGCATGAATTGCGCTTCAATGAATTCAGGTTTGTCTTCAGTGAGTTTCTCGAGTGAAGTTCTTGCCGTTTTCAAATCCATCATTTGATAAGAAGACAGAGCTTCCTCATAACGACTGATAGCCTTTTTGTCTTTGATGGAATATTCTCTCTTGGGCTGAGCGAACGTGAAAAGACACATGAATATGAAAAACAGAGAAATGATATAACGCATGAAATTCCAGATTAATACATTGAACAATTCAACTATCGGACCGAAAGTAACTGCAGGGGTCCCAGTTGCGAGGTTGTCGGATCGAAGTTTTGAAGAATGAAGAATGAATAAGAATTGATGAAAATTGCAGCCAATCGCTCTTTCTCAAGAGCAATCGCATTAGATTTGACCCAAAACAAACCCAATCTATTTCAAATGAAAATTTTATCTAAACTAACACTGATGTTAATGACGTTTGGTGTCATTGCCATTGCATCTTGTAAAAAAGAAGAAGATCCTTGCGATAACGTAACATGCCTCAATGGCGGTACTTGCAACGATGGTACATGCGCTTGCGCTGCAGGCTACGAGGGAAGCACTTGCGCTACAGAGCAGCGCACCAAGTTTCTGGCATCCTACAATGTATCTGAAAGTTGCAATGTATCAGGAAATTTTAATTATATCCTGACAATCAGCACTTCCGCTACCGGAGTGTCCTCGGTTGTGCTCAATAATTTCTTCGGAGTAGGAGCAAGTGTTACCGGAAACGTGAGTGGAACCTCCATTACGATTCCGAGTTAGATTGTAAACGTAAACAGCATTGGAACAACTTTTAGCGGATCAGGCCAGGTGAATGGAAATATCCTTACCCTGAGCTATACCATCGTGGTAGGCACCGATTCTGAAACTTGCACAGCTACGTGCACCAAGCAATAAGATCTTTCTTATCTAAAATCTAAGCCTCGCTATTGCGGGGCTTTTTTTTGGATCAAGTCCAAAACTTGTGGGGAAAATGAGTTGATCCATCTTTGAGCCATCCAATAATTGAGATGGCAGATTTGTATTACGACCTATTAAAAGTGATTCTACCTGAGGCTCTGGTAGAGTATTTTGATTTCGAGAAGTA
>JBEIHH010000070.1:0-16223 GCA_040381475.1 Crocinitomicaceae bacterium
ATTCTCGATAGCGGTGACTTTTTAAAGGAGGTAAGCGATGAAGTGCTTGCTTCGCGCAATACACAACAAATCGGTAAGTCAATAGCCGAAAAGGCGTTGAGGTATGATCTCACCGTTCCTTTCGCCCGTTTTGTGGTAATGCATCAAAACAAGATTGCGATGCCTTTTAAACGATATCAGATACAACCGGTATGGCGGGCTGACCGTCCGCAAAAAGGCCGTTACCGCGAGTTTTATCAGTGCGACGCCGACGTGGTTGGCAGTGATAGTCTGGTGAATGAAGTAGAGCTGGTGCAGATTTTCGACGAGGTATTGAGCGATTTGCGCGTACCTTCTGTCATCAAAATCAACAACAGGAAAGTACTGAGTGGCATCGCCGAATGTGCCGGCGTTGCCGACAAGATGATGGACATGACCATAGCCATCGACAAGTTGGATAAAATAGGAGAGGATGGTGTCAACAAGGAACTGAAAGAGCGCGGATTCAGCGATATGGCGATCGACAAAATCAACCATATCTTTTCTATGAAGGGAAGCAGTGATCTCAAGCTGATCAATCTTGCCGGGATGCTTGCACATTCTAAGATCGGTTTAAAGGGTATTCAGGAATTGCAATACATTTTTGATTACGTCGAAAAGATTGGTTTGAGGGACTGCGCAGTAGAACTGGATCTGACATTGGCCAGAGGACTGAATTATTATACAGGAGCCATTTTCGAAGTCAAAGCCAACAATGTGCAGATGGGAAGCATTTGCGGAGGTGGTCGCTATGATGACCTCACGGGTATCTTCGGATTACCGGATGTTTCCGGCGTCGGTATTTCTTTTGGCGCCGACAGGATTTATGATGTCATGACAGAGTTGAATCTGTTTCCCGAAGGAACTGGTGCAATTACGCAAGTATTGTTTGCCAACTTTGGTATAGCCGAAGAGTTGTTCTGCATGAAATTATTGCGGCAGATTAGAAATGCGGGCATTCGCGCTGAGATGTATCCGGAAAATGCCAAAATGAAGAAGCAGTTCAAATATGCCGATGATAAAAACATACCTTGGGTAGCTGTTGTAGGAGAAAATGAAATGGCAAGTGGATTGATTTCTTTGAAAAATATGCAAAGCGGCGATCAGCATCAGGTGGATGTGAATGCGCTGATAGGGCTCATTCAAGGTTAAATACCCCAAACAAGGTATTCTTCAAAAGCGCTATTGATTGTCTATTCGCTACTTAACATGCAACGAAAAAAATTATCAGAATTAGTTCCGGGTGAATCAGGTGTGGTGTGGCAACTTACGAATACGTCACTTACACCGAAACTTGCGGAAATGGGTTTGCTCAAAGGCAAAAGGGTTACGGTCCTTTTTCAGGCGCCATTCAACGGACCCATGGCTATCGACGTGGATGGTTATACACTTTCATTGCGCACCGAGGAAGCAGCGCTGGTTGATCTGGAAAGTAATTTGGAAACAAACTGATGAATATTGAACGCATTGCGCTCATAGGTAATCCGAATACAGGAAAATCTTCCGTGTTCAACCTGCTTACAGGTTTGCGCCAGCATGTGGGAAATTTTCCGGGTGTTACAGTAGACAAAAAAACAGGAGAATTTTTTCTGAAGAAAAAGCAGAAGATAGAGATTATCGATCTGCCCGGTACATACAGTCTTATCCCCAGATCTGCGGATGAGCGTGTTGTTTATGATGTGGTGACGAACAAAACACATCCTGATTTTCCTGATCTCTTCCTGTGTGTAATTGATTCGGACAATCTCGAAAGGAATCTGTTGCTGCTGTCTCAGTTGTTGGATCTTCAGTTGCCGGTAATCGGATTGCTGACGATGGAAGATCAGCTATTGCAAAACGATCGAAACGTCAATGCTGATATACTGAGCAGTCGTTTTGGAATTCCGTTCGTAAAAGTCAATGGAAGGAAAGGCAGCGGGCTGAACGATTTGCGCGAAACGATTTCGAATTATCAATTCACGCAATCCAACACCCGGTTTTCACAATACGACATTGTTCAGGTTATTCAACAACCTGAGTTACAGGTTGAGGACACTGAGTTAAGATACAGTGCAATCAGAAAAAAACTGGATAGTGTCATTGGGGGCAAGTCAAAAAAGAGCGAAGCAAACAAGAAGTCGAAATTCGATAGGTTATTTGTGCATCCTGTTTTCGGCTATGTTATATTCATTGCCCTGCTGCTGGTCATCTTTCAATTTATTTATCAGTTTGCCACCATCCCGATGGATCTCATCGAAGAAGGGTTTCTTCAACTCAGTCAGTGGGTCAAAGGCGGTTTGCCCGAAGGTGTTTTTACCAATCTTCTCAGTGAAGGAATCATTCCGGGTATCGGTGGTGTGGTTGTGTTCATTCCTCAAATAGCCTTGCTTTTCTTTTTCCTTTCCATACTTGAAGAAACCGGCTACATGTCTCGTGTTGTTTTTCTGATGGATAAACTGGTTCGCCCTTTTGGTCTCAATGGTAAGAGCGTGGTGCCTCTGATGAGTAGCGTGGCTTGTGCCATTCCGGGTATCATGGCTACACGAACCATTTCATCATGGAAGGACAGATTGATCACCATACTCGTAGCGCCTTTGATGAGTTGTAGCGCGCGAATTCCTGTTTACACATTGCTCATCGCATTGGTTGTACCCGAAGATAAAGTTTGGGGATTCTTCAATTTACAAGGTCTTGTGCTGCTTGGTTTGTATGCACTTGGTTTAATCAGTGCACTGGCAGTAGCTGCTCTGCTCAAGTTTTTTATCAAAACCAAAGAACTGAGTTACCTCATCATGGAAATGCCGACGTACAAGCTACCTCGCTGGCGATACGTGTTTATTCATGTGTTTGAAAAGGTGAAGGTTTTTGTTTTTGATGCGGGAAAGGTTATTCTTTCGATTTCAATCATTCTATGGGCACTGGCGAGCTATGGGCCCGGTGACAGAATGGAAGCAGCTGAACAAGGCATCGTTTCATCCTACGAAGGAGATCCTGCGGGATTGTCTAACGTGATTGCTTCTGCCAGACTGGAGCAATCTTATATTGGCATCATGGGCAAAACCATTGAGCCGGTCATCGCTCCTTTGGGGTATGACTGGAAAATAGGAATCGCGCTCATAACTTCTTTCGCTGCGCGTGAAGTTTTTGTAGGAAGCATGGCAACGATATACAGTGTAGGACAGGATTTTGAGGATGACATGGTTCTCGTTGACAGGTTGAGAAATGAAAAAAGACCGGATACAGGCGAGCCCGTTTACAGCGTTGCCACCGGAGCCTCGCTCATGGTTTTTTACGTATATGCCATGCAATGTATGGCTACACTTGCTGTGGTGAAGCGAGAAACAAAGTCCTGGAAATGGCCGCTGATTCAATTGTTATACATGGGTATTCTGGCTTATACGGCGGCATTTGTTGTATATTTGATCTTCTCATGATACAGGAAATACTTGTCATAACTTCTGTTGCCGCTGCTGCTTATTTTCTGATCAGCTATGTCAGGCGGCAATATTTCTCTGACAAAAAAGGCTGCGAAGGCTGTTCTCTGAGTCAACTGCATTCCGCAGGACTAAGAAAAAAATAGTCCTGCCTTGTTTCTGGTTGTGCAAAATTTCTATTTGATTGAATCAAACTGATCTATTCTTCCAGGAAGTTAAGGTCTCTCCCGAACGATTCCGGCAATACCAGAATGGAGATAAACGATAAAACGATACAAACCCCGCCGACAATCAATGCCGCAGTGATATTGCCCGTTACCGGCTCAAGAGCTTTGAAAGAAAGCATGATGGGTACCAATGCACCCCGCACGAAATTGGGAACGGTCGTAGTTACTGTCGCGCGGATGTTGGTACCAAAAGTTTCTGAAGCGATGGTCACAAATAAAGCCCAATAGCCTGTGGCAGCTCCGATCATGAAGCACATGAAATACATCACGGAAGCAGAAAGACCTTTGGCGAAAAGAAAAGTGATTACTACGGCTACATTAAGAATCAGATAAAACATCACCACCTTTTTCCTGTTGCGGAAAAGTTGGCTCAGATAACCACTCAGCAAGTCACCAACAGATAGCCCGAGATAGGCATACACAATGGCCTGAGGTACTTCTATGACTCCACTTGCTCCGTTGACAGCAGCAAATTTGTCTGAGAATTTGATGAGCACACCAATGCCGAACCACACCGGCAAACCGAGCGCAATGCTGGCAAGGTATTTTTTTAATCGCGTGGCATTGGTAAACAACATCAGGAAATTTCCCTTTTTCACTTTCGATTTTTTAATGTCATCGAACAGGCCACTTTCGAATGTTCCCATGCGCAGCGCGAGCAATGCAAGACCAAGTCCTCCACCAATGATATACATGGTTTGCCACGTCTGCAGGCCAAATAAACTCAATTGCAATTTACTGATGTACACAGCGGCAACTGCGCCGAGTGCTCCCATAGTTACGATGACCATGGTACCATATCCACGTTTGTCTTTGTGCATGATTTCATTGACCAGGGTAATAGCTGCGCCTAGTTCACCGGCGAGGCCTAATCCGGCAACGAACCTGATGATGGTATAACTGGTCATATCGCCTACAAAGGCATTGGCAATGTTGGCAAGGGAATACATGAGTATTGAACCAAACAAAATGCTTTTGCGTCCTTTGGTGTCGCCGATGATGCCCCAGATCAGGCCGCCAACAAGCATACCGGTCATCTGCCACAGAAACAATGTATAATCGTATTTATCGATGAGACTTTTTTCGGTTATGCCCAATCCTGCCAGACTGCTTTTGCTAACAATATTGAAGAGCTGTAAATCGAAGATGTCGACAAAATACCCGAGGGAGGCCACGAGTATGGTGAGATTGATGGAACGTGATGATGAACTCATGCAGCGAATGTAGTAAAACAGTGATGGGCTATCGGTGATGGAATATTGGAAGTGCCCTTTAGTGATTTGCAATTGGTTTTTTATTGTTTATCGCAGAACATCAATCAGGAGCTTGGTAATTGCAGTAATAGTTTCATGTTCTCAAGAATTTGTTACCACTGTTTCTCTCACAATTGGTTATCTTTGACTTTACACGCAGTGCTCAGATTATTTGCTGCATTCTTTCCATTATGAATAAAATTATATTCCTTTTTTGCTTTCCCCTGCTGTTGGCTTCATTCCATTTGCATGCGCAGTGTCCCGCAGGTCAATGGGCTGTGGAAGTAAACATCGCGCCTGACTATTATCCGAATGAAACTTCCTGGAATCTCATCGTGAATAATGCTGAAGCTGCAAGCGGCGCAGTGAACAGCGACACCGTTTGTGTGGATTCTACCGCTTGTATTCAGTTCGTGATACATGATTCATATGGCGATGGTATATGCTGCGGATACGGACTTGGTTCTTATACGATCGTTTTCGGTGGTGAAGAAGTTGCCGCAGGCGGAGAGTTCGCATATGTCGCTTCTCATTCTTTTAATTGTCCGCAAGGTTCCATTTGTGAGTATCCATTTACAATTACCGAGGGGCTACATGAGGCGCTGGAACCGAATTCCTATTATGCCTTTACACCTGATTCCACTGGTATTTATGAGATTGCTACCTGTGATTTGACAGATTGTGACACCCGTCTGTGGGTTTATACCAATTGCACAGCAGTTGATATTGCAGGTGGTAACGCGGGATCATTGTACAACAGCGATGACAGTGAGTTATGCGGAATGCAGTCCCGGATCGAAGCCCTTCTGACTGCCGGAAACACTTACATCATTCGCGTTGGACTATATGACGGAGCAACCTGTGATGATGTGATTCCTTTTTCCGTGAATTATCTGACTACGATGACCTCTGTGCTACCGATTGTGAAACTCACAACTTTGGATCAGACCATCAACAATGACATTAAGGTTCCGGTACATATGCAGATAATCGACAACGGAGCCGGTGAAATCAATGCCTACAACGAAACCAGTTTTGCCTATGAAGGGGATATTCTCGCAGAATTGCAGGGATTTACGGGGCCATATTACCCGAAGAAAAATTATGACTTCGATCTGATTGATGAACTGGGCAATAAGATCGACACTTCGTTGCTCGGCATGCCCGCAGAAAATGACTGGATTTTTAAAGCGGAGTATCTGGACAATACTTTGCTCGTCAATACTGTCGCTTATGAATTCTCACGCCGTATGGGCCGGTATGCGCCGCGCACGCGCACGTGTGAAATATTTCTCGATGATCAATATATTGGCGTATACACACTCACCGAAAAGGTGAAACGCGATGAAAACCGTGTAGATATAGCCAAATTGACCCCTGAGGATCTCACTGGAAGCGCACTTACCGGTGGATATATCATTGAGATGAATATCATTGGTGCACCGGGTTCATGGAATTCTGCTTATCCGCCGATCAATTCGGCCACAAATGGCAATCCGGTGGAGTTCAAATATGTGTATCCGAAGTCATCTGAAATTATGCCTGAACAGGCTGAGTATATCAAAGCCTATGTTGACTCATTTGAAAATGCTCTCAACGCGGATGCGTACCTCAGTGCAGAATGGGGCTATAGAAATTGGATTGACGTCAGCACATTCATTGACTTTCTGATCGTGAATGAGTTCACGATGAACTTCGATAGTTATGGACGCAGCACGTATATGTATAAGGAAAAGGATACGGACGGAGGTAAACTTTGTATCGGTCCGGCATGGGATTATGACCGAGCAATGGCTTCTGATCCCAATCAGGGATGGGTATGGGAAATCACTCATCCGGGTTGGCCATTTCCTTTCTGGTGGTCGAAGATGTATACTGATGAAGTCTATCAGATGGAGTTGGCATGCCGCTGGAAGAGCCTTCGGGCTGATGTTTTTGCAACAGAAAATTTTCATGCTTTTATAGACAGTTTGGCAGCTCCTTTATATGCCGGACCTGCTGAACGGAATTTTTTGTTGTGGCAGACAATCAATCCGGAGGAATATGATGATCTGATTCTCTCCATGAAAAACTGGGTAAGTGATCGTCTCGTTTGGATCGACAATGAATTGGCTCCTTTCGGAGCTGAGTTGCCGGAAGTGGAATTACCAGAATCACTTTCCGGGTGTGCAGGCCTCAGCTATGAAGTACCTTATGACCCGGCATGGCAGTACAACTGGATTCCTGGTCCTGAAACTGCAGAAATAGTATTTCCTGCAGAAGGAGACTATCACTTGCACATCGGTGATAATTTTGGATGTTATACTGACGCATCCGTTTTTGTAGATATCTCAGTTCCTGACTCCACGTTTACTGTGGTGCCACAAGCAGATGGTAATTCATTCGATTTTGCTGCGCAGAATGGACCAAATAGCACTTATAACTGGAGTTTCGGAGACGGTGGCTCAGATCAAAATGGGTTAAATGTGAGTCATACTTATTCGGCTTCGGGCAACTACAATGTTACATTAACGGTAGCTGATTCTGTTGGATGCACCGCCCAATCTTCTCAATTGGTGAGCGTGGTCATGTCACTGATGGATGAGGCTCAGGATAATTTAATCTGGCAGGTTTATCCCAATCCTATGACTGATCGGTTGATCGTGGAATGTCCGTTGATACGCCCGGATATGAATTACAGCATCGTTATTTTGAATGCACTGGGTCAGGAAATCAGCAGGGTTTGGCCATCGCAGAAAAGAACCGAAATGAAAATTGATCAGCAACTCGCAAATGGTATTTACACTGTTCAATTCCAGAATGCTGCAGGGAATTTTCTGAGCACGAAAAAAGTGGTGAAAGAATGATTGGGTAAAGAATATAGGTTATGGGTTATTGGAGATTGGTCATGTTTTCGCGAAGCGGAGTTGATAGCTTCTATACTGTAAAATCCAAACCTTAACTCAACCCACATTATCTTCGCTTTATGTCCGGCCTTTTTGGAATTGTTGTCATTATTTTGATCGTTGTTTACACAACGAGGCATACTCGTATGGAAAAACGATATCACAAGACAATTTACACATCAGCAAATGATTTTATCAGTATTGAGTTGGAATCAGGTGAGCAGGCAGAGTTACAATTGCTGATTGATACTATTCGCAAAGAATTTCCCTTTTACATTGGGTTTTCTGAAAGTGAGCGCCGCGAATTGGCTCGACGGACATACCATATACGCAAAAGAAAATCATTTGTCGGCATGGAGGGGCAGGAGGTCAGCGCTCGTCATGAGATCATCATCAGTGCTACACTCGCACGATTGACATTCGGATTGAAAAAATACTATGACCTTCCCACGTTTGAGCTGATTCAAATTTATCCGAGAGAGTTTTATTCCAGGCTTATTGAACAACATGTGAAAGGCCTCACGGTGGGCAATGGCCGTTTGTTCTTGTCGTGGGCGCATTTTGAAGAAGGCCATCATGACCCTACGGATAAAATCCATGTTGGTCTTCACGAATTTGCACATGCTATGATGATTCAGTTCGATCATTTTGAATTGATTCCGCAATGGAAAACATGGTTGAAAATTGCAACACCGGTGATGCAATCCATCTTGCATGTCGACGATCATTTTTTTCGCAAATACGGGGCTACCAATATCCATGAGTTCTGGGCAGTAGTGGTGGAGACTTTTTTCGAACAACCAAAAGAGTTTAATGACCATTATCCGGCTTTATTCCGCGCCACATGTACCATGCTCAATCAATGGCCATTTGGAAGAGCGGAACTTTAAGTAAAGATGTAATATTCACGAATTTTGAGGATTGGTCTTTGTTCAGTGGTTGTTTTTTTACATTGATTGTTATAATGCAATCGGGATTGAGGTTTGGAGCAATACTCTATTGCGGACTATCTTTCCCCCGACTACTGACCAGAATGACTCGCTTAATTATTCTTGCTTTCCTGTTGGGATGTGCACAAAATATCTTTGGGCAGAGCTACCTCACGGCTACAACCATTATCCCTGAAAAGGATATGTATTATCTGGCGAATTGGCATCTCAACAGTGATGTGAAGTCAGTTCGGATTAAGACTTATCAGCCCCGCAATGTTGCTATGCGTTACAACAAGTTCGACGCTTGTCGGGAAAATGCTAAGGCGGGAAGTGATTTTATGATTCGTGAAGAAGCATTTGATTTCAACCGCAAGGGACAACTTTTGAAGACGACCAATGAAAATGGTAGCGAAAAAACGATCACACTTTTCTCTTACAATTATTTCGGGAAGATATCAGCTATTGAGTCAGGCGAAAAAATGGTGGTTTTTCAATATGATCTTATTGGACGGCTTGTCAGAAAGGAAATCAAACAAGGTGCACGCACCAATATATATTCGGATTTGGTTTATAAAGGAGATAGTGTCATTACCGTTACGCATGATTTGTATAGTGGCGCCAATGATACTTTGACTGAAATACTGGATAAGCAGGGAAGAATTATATATTCAGGAAATAAAACGACCTTGTATGGTCTCCGGGAAACACATATTGCATACGACGAAAGCGGAAGGATAATGCTTGAAAGAAATAATACCGGATTACACAAGGAATATTTATACGATGATCAGGGAAGGTTGGTACAAGTTTATATCGGGGCTTGTCGTGAGTTTATGGCGAATTATGAATACGATCACATCACGGGTATCGTGAAAACTACACGCATGGAGCTGAGAGGTGGCCAATACATATCACGCAATTACGAGTGCAAGTGCACGGCTATCGATGGTCATAACAATCCGGTCAGATCTGAATTTATTGATTGCGTTGAGTCATCGTCGGATGAATCGTATTGTATGAATCAATTCTACGAAGTAGAGTACGATTATTTCAAGTGAGTTTATCAGATCAGGACATTTTCTGGTTCAAAGTGAAGAACCGGGCAATTTCTTGCCGGTTAGATTGTCTCAGTCTTCTACTCCTAAATTATCATATTCTTGTTGTGATGAATAACAACCATGCTTCCATTTATGATGTGAAGATCGGTCTACTGTGGCAAATAAGACTGCTATTGTGGCGATAGTTCCCACCACGAATGCAATGAATTTGTTTTTATGTTCTTGTATCCTAAGGCGTTGAATTGTAAATTATTGTTTGATGTCATTGGATTGAGCTCCCTTCCAGGATAATAGGTTTTTCTTTCGTATAGATTCATGTGAAATTTTTTTGAGTGAGATAAAAAATGACTAAATTTGTCATGAAATAATTTGTCACACAATGAAGCAGCTCAAACAAAACCGTACTCAAATGGGTATGAAAATCAGGGATGTAGCCGTGCATTTGGGTATTGATGCTGCCCTGGTAAGTAAGTTCGAATCGGGTCAGCGTATTCCAACCAAAGCCCAGGTTATTGAACTCGCCCGCATATTGAACATTGATCAGCAAACACTGCTTTCTCAGTGGTTGCGCGATAAAATCCTCTTGGATTACGGCCATGAGGCTCAATTACAAAGCGCCTTAGGCCTTGTTCACGAGGCACTTGAAGCTATGTCTTCAGGAGATGAGGAGTCCATTTCTAAAGAATTGGAGATTTCCTTGGAAGAAATGGATATTTTGCTCCTGAGATGGAAAGCAGTGCGCACCAAAATGCACAAGAAGATGATGAATGCCCTGATGACAGAGTACACCTTCGAAAGCAATCGAATTGAAGGAAATACGCTCACATTGCAGGAAACTGATCTTGTTGTGAATCACGGCCTCACCATTTCCGGCAAAACCATGCGTGAACATTTGGAAGCCATCAATCACCAGCATGCGATCGATTTTGTGAAAACCCTTGCTCAGGAAAAGAAGCCGATTTCTGAAAGGGACATCATGCAAATTCACAGCCTCGTGCTGCGTGGTATTGATCCCGAGGAAGCAGGCAGATTGAGGCGTCATGCAGTCATCATTTCAGGGGCGCGTCATGTTCCTCCCGCACCGGAGCATTTGCGCACCGAAATGGATGGATTCATGAAATGGTATAGAAACGGTTTCTATAAAACGCATCCGATTGTATTTGCCGCAGATGTCCATCACCGTTTCGTTACCATTCACCCTTTCATTGATGGCAATGGTCGTACTTCAAGATTACTCATGAATTTGCATTTGCTGCAACATGGCTATCCCATCGTGAATATCAGCGGCGAAGCTGTTAGCAGACTCAGATATTATGACGCATTAGAGGGAGCGAGAGATAAAGTTACACCCAATGTGTTCAGGGAGCTCATCATGGGTGCATTAAATGTTTCCTTTCAGCGTTGGCTCGGTATGCTTTCCTGAATTTAGTTTGAAATGGTCCTTCATGGACCATTTTTTTTGAATTGCCCTTGAACCAATTAATCTTCCATCGGCACCTTCACAAGCAACTTCGATTTACCCATGAGCTTACTAAACTCACTTGCCGTTGGTAGTTTTCTGTATTGAGGACAATCATCAGCCATACCACACGCGCAACTTTCTTTTTCACAGATTGCATTTCCCAGGCAACAAATCGTTGAGTAGCAAGTTGAGGCGCAACAACCGGTTTGAGAATAGCATTGCGATTTTTCTCCTTCTTTATTCACTTCAATGGTGCGCACAAGACTTGCCATGATATCTGTCTCCATACCTCCAAGCGGATGGACTTCCTGTAACACCATATGATCAGTTCGCTGATTGGTTTTCAGAAGATTCAGTGTTTGGGCTATTGTGTCGTGCACGCAGGTCGATGCCACAACTTCAATGTCCACTGAATTTTCGAAGAAATTTTTAGCCTTCACGGTGTACTGTGTCTCGCCATAATGAACCACAAGGATATTGTCAAGACTTATCGAGTGCATTTCACGTGTATTGTCGGGATAGGTGAGCTCGAGCACAAAGTGATCGTAGACCTTCCTCTTGCAGGAGAAGAGAACAGTGCAGAGGAGGAGGAGGATTATTTTAACACGGAGACACGGAGGCACGGAGAAATAAAGAGATGTTTTTTTTCTAACATGGAAACACGAAGGCACCGAGGAATAAAGAGAAAACGGGAGGAAGAACTTTGTATGGTTGGAAGTTGAGCAGGGCAGTAAAGAATTATTATTGAGCATATTCTTTTTCAGGTTTTTGATTATATAATTCACACTATCCATTCATTACCCATACAATCTGATTACTCAGAAAATACCTCTTATTTCTCCGTGCCTCTGTGTCTCTGAGTTAGAAAAAAACATCACATGTTCCGCCGATACTGCCCCCCGACTTCAAACATGGCTTTGGTGAGCTGACCAAGTGAACAATATTTAACCGCCTGCATCAGTACTGCGAACAAATTTTTATTCTGTATCGCTGCTTCCTGCAATGTGCGAATGGTAGCCGGTGCCTGCTCTGAAGATGCCCGGTGCAATTGCTCCAGCATACTGATCTGATATTCCTTTTCTTCTTCAGTGGCACGTATCACTTCTTTCGGCAAAATGGTTGGTGAACCTTTGCTCGACAAGAAAGTATTCACACCAATAATCGGATATTCTCCATTGTGCTTCAGCGTTTCGTAATAAAGACTTTCTTCCTGAATCTTGCTGCGCTGATACATCGTTTCCATGGCTCCAAGCACACCGCCGCGCTCTGTAATACGGTCGAATTCAGAAAGAACCGCTTCTTCCACGAGGTCGGTCAATTCTTCTATAATAAACGATCCCTGCAATGGGTTTTCGTTTTTGGCCAATCCCAATTCGCGGTTGATGATGAGCTGTATGGCCATCGCCCTGCGTACACTTTCTTCTGTTGGTGTGGTTATCGCTTCATCATATGCGTTTGTGTGAAGCGAATTGCAATTGTCGTAGATGGCATAAAGTGCCTGCAATGTGGTACGGATGTCGTTGAAGTCGATCTCCTGAGCATGCAATGATCTGCCGCTGGTCTGAATATGATACTTCAACATCTGCGCCCTTGCATTGGCTCCATATTTTCTTGCCAGTGCTTTCGACCAGATTCTGCGCGCTACACGGCCAATAACTGCATATTCAGGATCAATACCATTGCTGAAGAAAAAGCTGAGGTTGGGACCAAACTCGTTGATGTCCATTCCCCGCGACAGGTAATATTCTACATAGGTGAATCCATTGGACAACGTGAATGCAAGTTGTGTGATAGGATTAGCTCCGGCTTCTGCTATGTGATAACCGCTGATGGATACCGAGTAAAAATTGCGGACTTTTTTCTCGATGAAAAACTCCTGCACGTCGCCCATCAGTCGCAACGCAAATTCTGTGCTGAAGATGCAGGTATTTTGCGCCTGATCTTCTTTGAGAATGTCTGCTTGCACTGTACCGCGAACTTGCGTAAGTGTTTCGTCTTTGATTTGCTGATAAACATCTGCAGGCAATACTTCATCACCAGTTGTTCCAAGAAGCATCAGTCCAAGTCCGTCATTGCCCTCGGGCAGTGTACCCTGATATTTTGGTCTGGCCAAACCTCGTGCTTCATATTTTTTGTGAAGCACTTCTTCGACCTTCTTCTCAAGTTTATGCTGGCGGATATATTTTTCGCAATTCTGATCGATGGCTGCATTCATGAAGAACGCAAGCAGCATAGGAGCAGGGCCGTTGATGGTCATGCTCACCGATGTTTTCGGATCGCTCAGATCAAAGCCCGAATAAAGTTTCTTGGCGTCGTCAAGACAACAGATACTTACTCCGCTGTTACCTACTTTGCCATAGATGTCGGGACGGTGGTCGGGATCATGTCCATAAAGTGTTACACTATCGAAGGCCGTTGAAAGACGCTTCGCAGGCATACCCAGACTCACATAGTGAAAACGGCGGTTGGTGCGCTCGGGTCCGCCTTCGCCGGCAAACATGCGTGTCGGATCTTCTCCTTCGCGCTTGAACGGATAAAGTCCAGATGTATAAGGGAATTCACCCGGCACATTCTCCTGCAATGACCACCTCAGAATGTCACCCCATCCTTTGTATGATGGTGTAACCACTTTGGGAATCATCTGGTGCGACAAACTTTCTGTATGGGTCTGAATGCGTATCTCTTTGTCGCGGACTTTAAACGTGTATTCTGCGTTTTTATATAATAGTCGTTTTTGCTCCCAGGTTTGCAAAAGTTCCCAGTTGCGTGGATCAAAATCGAGTTTAATTCTGTCGAGGCTGCTCTGCAGAATGTTGATGGTCTCTTTGTCTTTGTCGTCGCTTTCTTCGAGAATGCGGATGCTGCTGAACAGGGCCTGAAGCTTTTCAGCGATCTTACATTGTTCATCTACCCAGCGGTCGTACGTTCGATTGTTTTCTGATATTTCGCTCAGATAACGTGTACGGTTCGGCGGGATGATGAATACTTTTTCACTCATCTCGTCGGTGATCTGAAACGACGATTTGAGATTGGCTCCTGTTTTTTCCGCTACGCGGGAAATCAGTTGCACATAGAGTTGATTCGTTCCCGGATCGTTGAATTGGGATGCGATGGTTCCAATAACTGGTAAAGTATCATCGTCGGCATCCCAGAGTTGGTGATTGCGTTTGTATTGTTTGCGCACATCACGAAGAGCATCAAGTGCACCGCGTTTATCAAATTTATTGATAGCCACAACGTCGGCGAAATCGAGCATGTCGATCTTTTCCAATTGTGTTGCCGCTCCGAATTCCGGTGTCATGATGTACAAGGCCACATCGCTGTGATCCATGATTTCGGTATCACTCTGACCAATACCGGATGTTTCCAAAATGATGAGATCGAACCCGGCTGCTTTCAGAATGTCAACGGCTTCTGCCACATGTTTGCTGAGCGCCAGATTGCTCTGACGTGTTGCAAGCGAACGCATATAAACGCGGTCGTTGCGGATACTGTTCATGCGGATTCGGTCGCCGAGTAGGGCTCCCCCAGTTTTCCTCTTCGAGGGATCAACAGAAATGAGCCCTATGTTTTTATCGGGAAAATCGAGTAGAAACCTGCGTACAAGTTCATCTACCATCGACGATTTACCTGCACCGCCAGTGCCTGTTATGCCGAGCACCGGTACTTTGGTTTTCGAGGCTATGTCGCGGATTTTGTCTAGTTCAATTTTGTGTTGATCCGGATAATTTTCGGCTGCTGAAATCAGTCGTGCAATCGAACCATGATCCTTCACGGATAAATGTCCTACTTCACCATTGAGCTTAAAGCCTGTTGGCATGTCGCTTTTTTCCACCAGATCATTGATCATTCCTTGCAGGCCCATGCTGCGGCCGTCATCGGGGTGGTATATGCGTGTGATGCCGTAATTGTGCAATTCTTCAATTTCTGAAGGAAGAATAGTTCCTCCACCACCGCCGAATATGCGGATATGTTCGGCCCCTTTCTGCTTCAGCAGATCGTGCATGTACTTGAAATATTCTATGTGCCCGCCCTGATAGGAGGTCATGGCGATCGCCTGCGCATCTTCTTCGATGGCGCAATTCACCACCTCTTCAACGCTGCGGTCGTGACCGAGGTGAATCACTTCGCAACCTGTGCTCTGAATGATGCGACGCATGATGTTGATGGCAGCGTCGTGTCCGTCGAACAGACTTGCGGCTGTTACTACGCGGACTTTATTTTTCGGAATATATGGAGTCGATACCTGCATGATTGATCATTGAATCATTACGGAGCGAAGTTAGACAGTAAGCCGCCGAACATGGTATTTCTTGGAAGCCTTAACTGTTGGAAATGCCTACTTTCTTTCCGATGTACTTATTCTCAGTGAGTTCTGTGACCATAAAGTCGGCCAGATCGCCGGTTGTAATGCTCCAGCCCTGTGTTGGATAAGAATCCTGTGTTTTGTAAACCCCTGAACGCTCGCCTTCTTTGATCATGGGAGGGCAGACGAACGTGAAATCATTGCGGCTCGTGAGCAGCGCATCCAGTACTCGGATGTGTGCCTGAGTCAGATCAACATATTCTCTCGGGAAAGTAGAAGTTTCATAAACCTTGAGGTGTTCGCTTGCCTGAAGCGCACCAATACCGCCAATGGCAATGATTCGGCGGACTTTGTGTTCGCGCATGGCATTGATAATGTGGTTGATGAAAACCAATCTGTGCGTCAGTTCATCGGAACTGAGGCAAGAGATCACCGCATGCTGACCGGCCATGTGTCTGGAAACATCCTGTTGTTTGAGTGCATCGCCCTGCACAACCGTGAGGTTGGGGTGAAGAAGAGAAATGGATTCAGAATGGCGCACAAATGCAGTGACTTTAAATCCCTTTTCCAGTGCGCGTTTAACGGCCTGAGCGCCTACACGCCCATTGGCTCCGAGTATGATGACTTTTTTGTTGTTCATACGATAAAATTTCAGGGTAAACTTAAGGC
>JBEIHH010000071.1:0-16139 GCA_040381475.1 Crocinitomicaceae bacterium
CTGTAGTCGGAATGCTCTGAACTAGCTGAGCTAAGCTCCCAAATATTTCAATTGCTCTTTCGTCCTACGACCCTTCCGACTGTAGTCGGAATGCTCTGAACCAGCTGAGCTAAGCTCCCAAATATTTCAATTGCTCTTTCGTCCTACGACCCTTCCGACTGTAGTCGGAATGCTCTGAACCAGCTGAGCTAAGCTCCCATTTTTTTCAAACGGGCTGCAAATATACTGGCACTAACTTTCGTTCCAAATTTTATTTTTGTTTTATGCAAAAAAGTGAACCCGAATTACTGGATCAGTTTGACGAGGAAACGGAGCGTAAGTGGTTTCATCACAGCGCGGTTGTGTATGGCCCGATGGTTATGCTCTGCATTGGATTGATATTCAGGGTACAACATTGGCCAGGCACACGGTTGATTCTACTCCTTGCCATGGCCTTAATTGTCACAAGAAGCTTTATTTATTTTTTCAGCTCACAAAGGAAATGGTTTGAATGGATTTACTTTGCTTCACGCATTCTATTGATGCTGACGCTTGTTTACTACTTCGTTTGGTCAAGTGGGAACCGAAGGCTTATGGTTTTTGCTCTGTCCTTTTTTTCAATAGGCGTTTTGCTGTATTTTTTTAATACCAGAAAGCAAAAGAGCGATTTAATTGAAAGAGAGGAGGACGACTATTGATGCATTTTTATCGCTTTCTCTGTGACGGAATTTCATCCACAATTCAAAAATCCTTCAGTTGATTCTTGATATCCATAATACCAGATTTGAGTTTTCTGCGCTTAAGTGTGTGTATTGGGAGCAACATCAGACCTTGATCTGCGCGGACATACATATAGGTAAAGGAGCACATTTCAGGAACAATGGTATTGGAGTGCCTGTCTTGCTCAACAAGAACAATTTCTGGAATCTGGCAAAGGCTTTTGATCAGTACAATCCGAAGAATTTTCTTGTTTTAGGCGATATGGTGCACAGCACCGAAAATCTTGAATGGGCAGAATTCAGCGATTTTCTTGATAATTACCCAACAATGAACAGGATGCTCGTGCGGGGTAATCATGAGCTATATGGGAATGAACATTACACCAGCCTTGGCTTCGAGGTTCATGAGAGGTTGAAAATGGATTCGCTTTTGTTTACGCACGAGCCAGAATCAGTAATTCCTGAAGGGATAATGAACTTATGCGGTCACATCCATCCCGCCATAAGATTATTAGGCACGGCCTCTCAAAGCGTGAGGCTTCCTTGTTATTGGATCAGAAAAGGAAGCATAGTACTGCCGGCCTTTGGCGAATTCACTGGGATGCACGCAATCAAACCCAAACGTGGGGATAGGGTCATTGCCGTTGCAGATAAAAAGGTGATTGAAATTCTTCCGGATCAGACAAATAAACAGGCTAAAACTTAATCTCTTTGATCATTTTGCCATGTTTCCAGAATTCCTCTTTGATTTTTTTGCCTGATTCATTGTAAAATGTGGAGATACCATGCTCTTTACCATTCAGGTAATTCTCGGATGTCTTGATATTGCCATTCTCATGGTAAAACATCCAGTTACCATTTTCAATGTTTTTCTTGTAATTGCCGATCCAATGAAGTTTTCCATTGGGATAATAAACCTCTTCTTTAACGAGATACCCTGATTCTTTTTCGAAATAAAGAACCACATGTTCTTTGCCATTGTCATGCTTGCGCATAACTTTTCTATCCAAAGCTGGCGTCTGGAATGACAAAAGGGCTGGAAGAAACAGTATGAGTATAAACCTGTTGAGCAATTTATAGGGTTTAAGTGCAGTTTCAAACGAAAACATGGCTTTTTAGGTTACATCATTGATTGACATAAACAGTGAATTCACCGGCCAGATTCACATCGCCGGGAATAGGATTACCGTTGAGGAGTTCATTCAGCGTAAGCTGGAAGAATACCTTTTCATCACCACCGGTGATTGGGGCCTGAGCGACCGAAATAACGGCATTTACAGGTATGTACTGTCGTAGCTCAGAGATCGGATCGTTGAGATTGAATTCATCCACCCAGCACTTGAAATCTGCACTGCCACCCGGTTCGATCACAAACTGACCACCGCCGTCAAGACTGTCGACCTCAATCCACATACTAAGGGTATGGGTTCTGGTTTCACCTTCTATGGCCACATCAGCGGTAACATAATACCTGCGCGAATCGGCAACGGTGGAGTCAGACAGAATGTAGTTGGCTCCCAGCAGATCGTATGAAGCGCCTTGCCATTCCAGGTTTCCGCATTTGCATTGGAAGGGATTTGGCTCGTAGTCCGGAGTTTTTCGACAAGACCAGATGAGCAGCGAAGATGCCAGTATTATTAGCAGATATGATACTTTTTTCATGAACTTTAATTTCAAAACGCCGCCCGAAAATACAACAATCATTGACAAATTACTCAAAATCCGGGTACAGAAGGTATTTCTTGCGTTTCTCTTTATAGTCGCCCAGGTCTTTCTGCCAGGATTTTTTCATATCAGACACCGAAAACCCCGATGCAAGTTGCTTGCGAAGCTGATCACTTCCCGCTAGCTTATCAAAAAATTCTGGGGATGTGAAGAATCCCTTTTTATCGGGATATTCATCGTACATCCCTTTGGTCCAATCCAGATAGAGTGCTTTTGAAGTAACTATGAAAGTCAATCCAAATTCTTCCAGATCGTGACCTTTGCATGCTTTGCCCTCATGGGGTGGATCTGTTGCTATCCCCGGAATGTCCTTCGGAGTGAACTCTGATTTGCCGGTTGAGCATCCGGGATATCCTATAAGCTGAAAAGGTTTGTCAGTTCCCCGGCCTACACTGATGGCAGTTCCCTCAAACCAGCATATAGACGGATACAAATAGACGGATGCCATATTGGGTAAATTGGGAGAAGGTCGCACCGGTAGCTCATAGAGATCAGAATGCTTGTAGCCGTCGCAGGGAATCACACTCAGATCGCATTGCATGCCATTGTTCAGCCATTTTTCGCCGTTGATCATTAGAGCCAGTTCACCAACTGTCAGACCATGGACCACGGATATGGGATGCATGCCTACAAAAGAGCGGAATTCAGGCTGCAGAACCGGTCCATCAACGTAAAATCCGTTCGGATTCGGTCTGTCGAGTACAATTACTTTTTTTCCTTGTTCTGCGGCTGCTTCCATGACATAGTGCATGGTTGAGATATAGGTATAGAAACGCGCGCCCACATCCTGAATATCAAACACGAGGATGTCCAGATCCTGAATCATCTCGGCCGAAGGCTTTTTATTTTTACCGTATAGTGAAATAAGTGGAAGACCTGTTTTCGTGTCCTTTCCATCAAGAATCGTTTCACCCGCACCTGAGTCTCCTCTAAAGCCATGTTCGGGTGCAAACACTTTTTTAAGCTCAATGCCCAGTGAAAGCAATGAATCAACAATATGCGTTCTGCCAATAAGAGAGGTCTGGTTGGCAACAATGCCAACACGCTTGCCTTTGAGTTCACCTAAATACAGTTGTGTGCGGGCAGCGCCGACGGTGATATTTCGGTTATAGCGATCTCCGGTCAGAAGTTGTCCTGAAGAACACGACATAAACAGCAGCATCAGTATGGAAGTCGATATAAAATTTTTCATCTGAAAAAATGAATTGCAAATTCACTGATAAAGCGCATTTTCAAAGACCGGGCCTAATTTACTTTTGAGCCCTTCTTTGAACAGTGAAAATAGCCCGATTCATATCATCGCGAATTTTAAGGTCTGACGACCGTTCCCGAATCTCCCGGCCCATTGTGCGCATTGCCACCATAGGTATCGTGATTGGAGTGGCGATGATGATTCTCAGCCTGGCTATAGTGAACGGATTTCAGCAAGAGATCAGGAACAAAGTGATCGGTTTTGGATCACATTTTCAGATTACAAGCAATGACCGTAATTTTTCTAAAGATTCCCAACGATTGTTGTTCAAGCCTTCTGTTTACGCCACTTTGAAGAATAGCCCGGATGTAAGTCATGTGCAGGTGTTTGCTACCAAACCCGGTATCATTGAAACATCTGAAGCGTTGCAGGGTGTAGTGATAAAAGGTGTAGGCAAAGATTTCAATTGGGAATTTCTTGAAAGTGCACTTGAACAGGGTGAGATTTTGAGTGCTGATTCAGGCGAATCGCGCATGGATATTATCATTTCCCAATTCATTGCAAACAGAATGAAGTTGAAAGTGGGTGACAAAACAAGTTTGTATTTCTTCAACGAAGAAGCGGATCCGAGGCAAAGGAATTTTTTCGTCAGGGGTATTTACAATACCGGTCTCGAAGATTTTGATGAGCAGTTTGTATTCGTCGATATTTCTCATGTTCAAAGGCTTGCAGGTTGGGGCATCAGGCTGGAGGCTCAGGTAGACAGCCAGTGTGTTGCAGGTTATATTGTTGTCGGTGCTACCGCTTTTGGCGGCAATGGTGAATACAGATACCAGTGGAGCGATTCAACCTGGCGCAATGAAGGTCCTCATTTTCTGAGCTCAACACATGATACCACGATTCGAGTCATCGCCCGGGATCGGGCAAAGTCGATTCCGGATACAACGTGGATAGGAATCAATTATCTCGATGATACTTCAGCCGAACCCTGCAGGCCTTGGGAAGCGAACATTACTTCTTCAGCATCGGATACCATGTACATCGGCGGATATGAAGTGTTGATCAACGATTATCAAAAACTGATGCAAGCAGATGATCAGATTTTTTCGGCATTGACATCAGAGTTTTTGCAAACACAAAAGATAACAGACCGGAATCCTGAAATTTTTTCGTGGCTCGAAATGCTTGATATCAATGTGGCCATCATCATAATCCTGATGGTTGTGATTTCTGTAGTAAATATGACATCGGCATTGTTGATCATCATTCTGGAAAGACAAAATATGATAGGTACCCTCAAGGCGCTTGGTATTCAGGATCGTCCTGTGATAGGCATATTCATACGCAATGCTGCGGCCATCATAGGCAGGGGAGTGCTGTGGGGCAATATTATTGGACTGGGTTGTGCATACCTGCAACTCCAATTTGGATTGGTATCACTCAATCCTGAAAATTACTATGTAGATAAAGTGCCGGTTAAGATTGATCTGATTCAGATACTGATGTTGGATGCTGCTACTCTCCTGGTCTGTGTGGTTTGTATGATTTTGCCAGCCTTGTATGTAACAAGAATTTCACCAATAAGAGCCATTCGATTCAGCTAATTTTACATCACGAAAAAAAGAACATGAAGTACTTTGAAAATATCCTGGGTACCATTGGTAATACTCCATTGGTTAAGCTCAACAGAATCACCAGCAAAATTCCAGCGCTGGTATTGGCCAAGATCGAATCGACGAATCCCGGCAACAGCATCAAAGACAGGATGGCTCTGAAGATGATTGAAGATGCAGAAAAAAACGGCAAACTAAAACCGGGAGGAACGATCATTGAAGGCACCAGTGGTAATACAGGAATGGGTCTGGCGATTGCTTCGGTTATCAAAGGATATAAGTGCATTTTTACTTCTACTGATAAGCAATCGAAAGAAAAGTTTGATGCTTTGCGTGCATTTGGCGCGGAAGTGATAGTGTGTCCGACCAACGTTGATCCGGAAGACCCCCGTTCTTATTACAGTGTTTCCTCGAGACTTGTCAATGAAGTTCCGAATTCATGGAAAGCCAATCAGTATGATAACCCGAGCAATGCAGAAGCACATTATCTGACAACAGGTCCTGAAATATGGGAGCAGACAGATGGTAAAATAACTCATCTGGTGGTGGGTGTCGGAACCGGAGGAACTATATGCGGTGTAGCCAGATATCTCAAAGAAAAAAATCCTTCCGTAAAGATTCTTGGTATTGACACCTATGGTTCCGTTTTCAAGAAGTATAAAGAGACTGGCATCTTCGATAAGAATGAAATTTATCCATACATAACGGAAGGCATCGGTGAAGATTTCCTGCCTGAGAATGTGAATATGGAATTGATCGATCACTTTGAGAAGGTAACGGACAAGGATGCCGCAGTGATGACAAGGCGCATTGCTCGTGAGGAAGGCATCTTCGCGGGCAACAGTGCAGGAAGTGCCATGGCAGGGTTGATGCAGATGCAACACATGTTTAAAGAAGGCGACGTGGTGGTTGTCATTTTTCATGATCACGGTACGCGTTACCTTGGAAAAATGTACAATGACGAATGGATGCGCGATAGAGGTTTCTTACAGGATGAAAAGACTGTAGCTAAAGACCTGGTAGCGGGCCATGCAGACAAACCACTTGTCACGATTGGTTCCGGTGAACTTGTGAGCCATGCATTCGATAAACTCAAGAAGTTTGGCATATCTCAAATCCCCGTGATCATGGATGAAAAGATCGTTGGGTTCGTTGATGAAACAAGATTGTATCAAAGTGTTGTTGAAGATCGTAACAATATCAATAAGCGCATTGAAGAACTTATGGGGCCTGCATTGCCGATAGTACAGGAAAATGATCCGATCGAAAAAGTTTCAAAACTCATGACCAAAGATGTACCTGCCGTGCTGGTTCAATTGGCAAACGGCAAGTACCATATCATTACAAAATTTGATGTGATACAAAGCGTGGGTTAAAAAACAAGTGATGAGGTGAGTTTGACGGCAAAATTTTCACGCATCTCGGGCAAGTGATAAGGACCATAGCGGTAAAAAACACCTATTCCCAGTCCCGAGAAATTGGACACAAGCAGGTTGTCAATCTGAATGCCGCTTTCATAGTAGCCGTTGCGAGCAGTTTTTACAGCTAGATTATGGCTTTGACTGTGATGCATCTGACCCCACATCATATTGTGAACCAGCAAGAGATAAGGCCTGAATTTGCCGGCCTGAAACAATAAGTCTGTAAAGTTGTGCCGTAGATGCACAGCCACAAACTCGGAATGCCTGAATTCATTTGTGCGCATGGTTTCAAATGCTCCCGGTGTAGCAATCGTAAAATGATCCCATGAACCTCTTGCGTTGTAAAGCAAAGAGAGCGGAATATCATCCGGAGTATAACCTGCGATTATGGATGTTGTAAATTGTCCAACATTGAGGATTTTAAACACCTTATCTATCCTTGCATCCAGTCGGTTGTAATTGAAATCGCTCTGATAAAGATCTTTGAAACCACCGGTATATCTGAAGTAAAAAACCGGAAACCTTCCACCCAGGCGCAATTCACGAGTTGAAGTTCTTACCAGTTTTTCTCCGGGAGCATACCTGAGTGTTACGCCTGCCTCACTTACACGATAGTCTCTGAAAAACAGGTTTACACCTTCAGAATAGGATTGAATGAACCGGTAACTGTCGTGGGCGCGAATGAACTGATGATTGATAAATGCGGTAGCACTGATGTTTCTGATTAATCTTGAGTTTACAGAGAATTCCATTTTTTCTCTGCGATCCATTTTATTGATAAATATCGGATACAGACTAATAGCGCTCAGACTTTCTGCAGGCAAATCAAATTGGTTGCCACCGGTTTCCATGACGTCATTGGAATATTCCAGTTTCATCCATGCATTGCGTTTTCTGTAAAGATGCACGAGTAAGTCACCGCCATACTTGGAATGTTTGTCACCGAATCCATATGCGTAATATCCGCCGGCAGAAAATTTTTCCGATAAGAAATTGCTAGTTCTTATTCCAATACCCACCCTGAATTTTTCGTATTGGTTGTATCTGAAAAGTCTTCTTATATCGATTCCAATAGGTCCCATAGGGATGATTCCCGTTGCCAGTGCTTCGAAAATTTTCACTTTTCTGTCCAGATTCTCTGCCTTGCCGATGCTGTCAATAAATTCATATGTTTTCACCTCTTTAACATCGAGCTGGCGCTCTCTGAATTTGTTCCAGACCGAGTCCGGCTGATTGGCAGCTCCTTTGGCCATAAGCAGTGTAACCGGGGTGAATTCGCCTTTTGTAAGTGGTGCATCCAGTTTCACATTTTTGATGTATGACCTACCTTCTCCGGTCATGGGTATTGGTCCTGCGATGTTATCAAATGCGATGCTGGAGTTCAATTGTTTTGGAAACCACTTACGGCCCTCAAGAAACTCATACTGTTGTTGAATCTTGATTTTGAAGCCTTTCATTTCATTCGGTTCTGCAATAACATTCTGAATAGCATAACCTTTGGAATTGATGAAAAGACTTCCTTTCAGCGCGTCAAATTTTGTTTTAATACGTGGTTGAAATGTGATGTGAAATACGCTGTCTGCGCCAATAAAGGTGGTGTCTTCCAGAATAAAAAGGTATTTGCTGATAGAGTTGTTGGCTAAAGGACTCATGAATTGTGAGCCTAAAAGATCAACGGTTTCACCGTAAAAAGAGAATGACTGGAGCTGAGTACCCAGCAAAAAAAGATCAGTCATTTTCAGGCCTGAAACGCGATTGGCTATGATTGTTTCTTCGCTTTTATCGGGCGGATAGAATTTTCGCGTAGTGGCACTTTCCATCAGAAACAAATGCTGCTCATTCAGGAAATTGTATGCATCCTGAGTATTGCTGTCAAGCTTTGCAAAACTCTCTTTGTCCGCCATGATGGATGAATCAATCACTCCTCCGAAGACAAGTTTATTGTAACTGTCGTACGTAAATGCTATATCGCTTTCCGGATTGTTTTTCTTTTTGTTTTCAATGCTCGCACGAATGATTCTTTCAGCGGGATTTACGCCGGGCCTGATCACTACTTCGTTGAGTAAGTTTTCTTTCGGCGTGAGCTGAACATCTATATCGGGCTCTCCCTGCCAACGCAGAGTCAGATTCTCGAATCCGACTAAGTGAAAAACGATTTCAGAGCCTGTTGCAGATGGAACAATATTGAAGAATCCGTCAATGTCAGAATATGAGCCATTGACAGTGCCTTTTTCTACAACGGAAACAAAAGATAAAGTTTCGCCAGTTTTTTTATCAGTTATTCGGCCTTTAAGGCTTTGAGCGGATATGTGTTGGAATGCATAAAGAAAGATAAAGAGCAAAAAGAATTTCGCGGACTTCATAAAACGTGTTTGTTCTTCCAAATATAGAACAAGTATTTTTGAAGGATGAATGTTGTAGGACTATACGATGGACTGAATTATTTGTCGAAACTTTCGTTGCGCAAAGTGCTCAACATCGTTCGGGTTGTGCTGTCGTATCATTGGTCGAAAATCACCGGGCAGTTGAAACATCCTGGATTTCCTGTGAGCATCAGTATTGAACCAACCACGGCGTGCAATCTGGGGTGCCCGGAATGTCCCAGTGGATTAAAAATGTTCAGCCGGAGTACCGGTAATCTCCGTAAAGAGGAACTTCGGAATTGGTTAGGTGAATTATCACCGTTTACTACCTACGTGAATTTTTATTTTCAGGGTGAACCGTTCATTCATCCGGATTTTCCGGAGCTTATAGAAATGGCTGCTCGTGCCGGGATGTATACTTCTACCAGCACAAATGCACATTTTATTTCGGATGAAATGGCCAAAAGAATTATCAAATCAGGTCTTGATCGTTTGATCATATCAATCGATGGAACGACACAGGAGGTGTACGAAAAATACCGTGTACACGGAGATCTGCAGAAAGTGATCAATGGTACAAAACGTCTGCTTGCTGCACGGAAATCGATGCGTTCGCGGAAACCGTTCATCATTTTCCAGTTTCTGGTAGTCAGGCACAATGAGCATCAGATTGAAGATGTGAAAAAACTCGCTGCCGATTTGGGTGTTGATGATGTGCGGTTCAAGACAGCACAGGTGTACAACTATGAGAATGGTAATCCTTTGATTCCTTCTAATTTGAAATATAGTCGTTACAAAAGACTCAGTGATGGTAGTTATGCCGTCAGGAATTCATTAGACAATCATTGCTGGCGTCTGTGGAGTGGTGCAGTCATCACATGGGACGGAAAAGTGGTGCCCTGTTGTTTCGATAAGGATGCGACACACCAGTTAGGGGATTTGAGAATCAACCGTTTTCTGGAAATCTGGAATGGCCAGGCATACAGGTCGTTCCGGCAAAAATTGTTGATTTCGAGAAAAGAAATTGATATTTGTTCCAATTGTTCTGAGGGAACAAAAGTCTGGATATCAGAGGCGGCGAATTGATAACTTTTATTAATGATAAAAGTAATGGGGTAGGAAAATGAATCTGATTATCTTTCGCAAATGGAAATCTGGGAATTTCTAAAAGAACTAACTAATCCTGAGTCTATTATCAGGCATGGGGGAGTGCTGTTGCTGCTCATCGTCATTTTTGCCGAGAATGGTCTTGTAGTTGGTTTTTTTCTTCCCGGAGACTCTCTCATTTTTCTATCAGGTTTGATTTGTGCTACGAAACCGGAGTTGTTAGGGGTCGGAATTACAACGCTTACCATCTTGATGTTTGCAGGAGCAATCAGCGGCAGTTTGTTCGGCTATTTTTTTGGCAGACGTGTTGGTCCTCCTTTGTTTCACAGAAAGGATTCAGTCATTTTTAAGAAGAAATACCTCGACATGACTCAGGAGTTTTACCGCAAACATGGTGGCAAGACGCTAGTAATGGGAAGATTTCTGCCAATCATCAGAACATTTGCACCAATCATAGCCGGAGTGATCAAAGTTCCAATACCGACTTTTATGGTATACAACGTCATAGGTGGTGCCTTATGGATTGGATCTCTGAGTATGCTTGGATACTTTCTAGGTACTTCATTTCCGGCGGTTGAGCATTATGTGGGTTATATCGTTATTGGCTTTATCGGCATAACCACCATACTGCTCATAAGGACATATATTCATCAAAAGCGCGAGGCCAAAAAGCGGAGATCGGCACAAGAACCTCCTATCATTATGCCTTGATCTGATTTTCGTATTCAGAAACTACTATCAATCACTGCGCTGATCAGTTCTTTTTTGCTCAGGCCAATTGCTGCAGCTTGTTGCGGAATTATGCTTGCTTCAGAAAATCCGGGAGTGGTGTTCACTTCAATTATGTATGCATTTCCTTCTCTGATGATATAGTCTACACGAATCATTCCTCTGCAATCTAAACGCCGGTAGATGTCTTCGGAATATTCCTGAATACGTTTGTAGATCACTTCATCAATTCGTGCCGGCGTTATTTCCTCTGATTTGCCCTGGTATTTGGCTTCAAAATCGAAAAACTCCTTTTGAGATACAATTTCTGTAATCGGCAATGCCGTTACCTTTCCATTCAGAACAATGACCCCACATGTTACTTCAGTGCCCTCTATGAATTCTTCAATGATTACCCTGTCATCTTCTTCAAAGGCTTGGTCTATGGCGATATGCAGCTTTTCCGTTTCATTCACCCTGGATGTCCCGATGCTGCTTCCTCCGCAGTTTGGTTTTACAAAGCAGGGCAATCCGATACTTTGAGCAATAAACGTGGAGGAATAAGGTTCCGTGGATTTTAATTCGATGCTTTTCGCTGTAGTAAATCCCATGGTCGAAAGGACTCTTGTAGTGGTCTTTTTACTAAATGTCAGAGCCATGTTCAGGGTGTTTCCTGTTGTCGCCGGCATACCGATCAGTTCGAAATAACCCTGCATAATACCGTTCTCGCCGGGTGTCCCGTGTATGATCATGAATACTCCACTGAACGTTATTTTTTTACCACTCACATCTATTGAGAAGTCGTTTTTATTCACTTCCGATTCTCCATTGGTTGTTTCGGCATACCATCTTTCCCGGGTCACTATGATTTTATAAGGTTCGAATCGATCCCGGTCGATGTTATTCATGACCATTTGAGCGCTTCTCATGCTCACCTCGGATTCACCGCTGTAGCCCCCACAAACAACTGCAATATTTCTTTTCATAGTTGAGTTAACTCTGATTTATGAAACAAATTTCAACGGAAAGACCTTCGGACCTGTCAATTCATTCACAGCCTTTGAACACGCTTAAGTTGAAAGCCTACTCCTTTGAATTATCATTGCATTTCAAATTGAATTCGATTATGAGAAAATTACTAATTGCAATTTCTTTTTTTCTGTCAGTTGTGGCAGTCTCTCAAACCGGCTTCACTGTTTCAGGGGGGGTACCATATCAGTTTACCATCATGAAAGACAATGCAGCGGGGCAAATGGAAGATCAATGTGCAACGGGGACTTGCTGGAGTTTCGCTACAATCTCATTCATCGAATCTGAAATTATCCGCAAGGGCAATAAGCCGATCGACCTTTCGGAAATGTATAATGTCAGAATAAACTACTCCAGGAAAGCCGACAGTTTCGTGCGCTATCAGGGCAAGCAACAGTTTGGTCCCGGTGGACTTGGCCATGATGTGCTTGATGTGGTGCGTGATCATGGAATTGTTCCTGAAGTTGCATTCAAAGGTCTACAGCCGGGAAAAACAGAATATGATCATGGAGGACTTGACGGAATGCTTGAATCTACTGTTAAAACTGTTGTTGATAAGAAGCTGAATGAATCAGGTAACGATTGGAAAGAGACCGTCGAAAGTATGTTAAACGCCGGTATTGGCGTGGTACCTGAACAGTTTGAGTATGAAGGCAAGCGCTACACGCCCGCAAGCTTCAGAGATGCCATGAAAATCAATGCAAACGATTATGTGAGTATTACTTCGTTCACACATCACCCTTTTTATTTTCAGTTTGTGTTGGAAGTGCCTGACAACTGGTCGAAAGGTTCATTTTATAACCTGCCACTGGATGAGTTCATGCGCGTAATGGATAATGCCCTGGACAATGGATTTACGATTGCATGGGATGCTGATGTGAGTGAAAGGGGCTTCTCTTTTTCTAAAGGTCTCGGAATTCTTGTTGATGAATCTATAAAAAAAGAAGAAATGTGGAATGGTGTCATGCGGGAATCTGAAGTAAGTCCACAGGAGCGTCAGGATGCTTTTGATAGTTTTAAAACCACCGATGATCATTTGATGCATATCACCGGAAAAGCGAAGGATCAGAATGGTACTGTTTATTATATCACGAAGAATTCATGGGGAACTGAAAATCCATACAAGGGTTTTCAATACGTTTCAAGAAATTATGTGATGATGAAAACTGTTTCCATAGTGGTGCATAAAGATGCGTTGCCGAAGGATCTCAAAACGAAGCTAAATATTTTGTAATAATTCGGTTGTGACTGCTGAAAAAAACATTACGGGAGCAGGGAAGAGATCATTGGCAAAACGCATCTGGAGGTTTTGCTGGAAGCTCGCTTTGTATTTTTTAATTGTCACAATTTCTTGGGTGGTTATTTACAAATGGGTGAATCCTCCCACCACCTACCTTCATCTCACATGCGATTGCCCGGAAGGTGCAACTTTCAGTAAAGAATGGGTAGACACAGAAAAAATTTCGCCACATATGAAGTTGGCTGTGGTTGCCAGTGAAGATAATAATTTCATGAAGCACGGCGGCATTGACTGGGGAGCGGTAGAGAAGGCTAAGAAGTACAACGAGACTATCGGCAAGAAAAAGAAAAAAGTAAGGGGTGCGAGCACCATCAGTCAGCAAACTGCAAAGAATGTTTTCTTATGGCCGGGCAAGAGTATGCTCAGCCGCTGGATCCGAAAGGGTTTCGAATTTTATTTCACATACCTGATAGAATGGATTTGGGGAAAGGAAAGAATCATGGAAGTCTATCTGAATGTGATTGAAATGGGACCGTGCAAATTCGGAGTTGGAGCGGCAGCCAAGGACTATTTCAGGACCTCTGCCGGCAAACTCAGCAAGGAACAGGCAGCGCTGATTGCAGCTTGTTTACCCAACCCCGTGAAATACAGTGTGGCGCGTCCGGGTGGATATATGAAGAAAAGACAAGGCCAGATTGTCAGGCTGATGCGACTTATCGGCGATAATTATTTCGAGCGATATAGCAAAGAAACGGATGATGTTGTGCGAGAGAAAAGCGAAAAGGAAACAGAAGAAAAAATCAAACAGCTACCGGTAGAAGAAATACCTGAGCGTATTGATCCTGAAGAAGAGCCAGAAGATACTCCGGTGGAGAATGGAAACGATATTCAGGTAGAAGAATCAACTTCTGTCAGCGATTCTATTCCATGATCAAAATCCAATCAGTCCACCAATTCTGAAAATAGGCATGGTATAAGGTGAGTTTGGGTCCTGTATGAGATCATAAAGGATCAAAATGCTTAATCCCAATCTTCCTGCATTGTCCTGATATCCTCCGCCAACAAGCCACACCGGTACGTTGGCCCTGTAATTATTGCCAAATTGATCAGAGGCAGTGCGCAGAAGTTGCTCGTATTCGGTATGCACAAAAACTGATTTGAAAGCATAGGCGCGTGACCAGACGCTGGCTCCGTAAACATGCTGTCGCACACCACGACCGCCTGTGTAGATATAGTTGAGACCTACACCGTTGACCCACCAATTGTTCATTTTTACACCCACCATTGGATTGATCTGAACATACGAAACAGCTCCGAAAAAACCACCGAAGTTGCCACCAAAAACCAACCGTTCGTTGAATGGAATCTTCTGTTTTGGAGCTTCGGTTTTTTTGCTTTGTGAAGCATAGTCGTCGTCCTCTGTCTTCTGAGAATAAGAAGTCAGGCTCACGTTCAAACCGATTACGAACAAAAATATCCTGATGACCATATTCCAAAATTAGAATAAGAAAATGAATAAAAATCATTTTTCTTTGTAACACAACAGCAGTTCTATGTCACCAGAAGAAAAAGCAGGCCTGATCGTCGACCGGATGTACAACAATGATCCCATGTCTCAATGGATGGGCATTCAGCGAATACAGGATGGTCCCGGTATTTCTGTGTTGCGAATGAAGGTTCGGGCAGAAATGCTCAATGGTTTTGGCATTGCACATGGTGGTATAGCCTACTCGTTGGCAGATTCGGCGCTTGCCTTTGCCAGCAACAGTCATGGTATTCAGTCCGTATCAATAGAAACCAATATCTCGCATCTTCTCCCGGTGCGGGAGGGAGATGAACTGACCACCGGAGTTGAGGAGCTGAATCTCACCAATCGAACTGGCTTATATGCAGTTTCAGTAAAAAATCAGGAAAGCAAAGTTGTTGCCTATTTCAAAGGCACCGTTTACCGCACGGGAAAAGAATGGGACATTAAATCAACCTGATCGGGTAGGGTAGTAGTTTGATGTTGAATTGCCCCTTGTGGATGTACTCTCCGTCGGCTTCAAGATTCGATGAATTGATCTGAGCGCAGGTGCATTCCAAGTAATGAATTTCCGGGTGTTCTATTTTTTTTCCGCGTTTAAGCGCCGGCAAATAGCGCAGATATTCCAGTAAACCCACTTTGCCGATGATCGTTACGTTCAGTACGCCATCATCTGTTTTTGCGTCGGGTGCTATGCAAATGCCACCTCCAAAGAATTTCCCGTTTGCACATACAATGGCCATTGACGGCCCTTTAAAAGAAAAATCAGGTGTTGTGATACATATTGATTTTTTCCGGTAACTTAGAAATCCTTCGGCAATTGCCAGATGGAATCTTATGTTTCCTTTGATGAACGATGGTAATCTGTCTGCAAGGCGCACAACATGTGGACCAAGACCGGCACTGCATTCATTGATGAAAAAATGGCGATTGGTTTGGCTCTCCTGCAATTCAAAAATATCGCATGGATTCGCATTGCGATTTTGAAGCCGCTTCAAAACAGATGCGGAAGAAGTATCAATATCAAAGTTCCTTACAAAATCGTTACCTGTTCCAAAAGCTGCCGGTAGCAGCATACATGAGGAGTCTGATTCTTTCTGACTCATTGCTTCAGCGATACCTGAAGCACATTCGTTGATGGTGCCATCACCTCCGATACAAATCAGGACATCACAATTGAAGGCAGCATCAAACGAAAGCGTTCTTGCATGTCCGCGGTACTTAGTCGCAAAAGTGGATATTGTATATGCTTTTTCCAATTGTGCCCCGAGATCCTGAGCGTACTTCAACGCTTTTTTTTTCGTCCCGTTCACCACGATTGTAATCTGCATACTGCAAGGTAAAAAAAAACGCCCCTTCTGAGGCGCTTTTTATGAAAGTCTTGAATTCATGATGATGTCCGAATGATCATCATTGTATTTTTATCAAAGGCCTTTGATGATTTTTTTACTATAAGATTTTCCTTCCTGAAGTATTTGAAGGAAGTAAGTGCCATTGGGTTCTTCTGAAATATCGATC
>JBEIHH010000072.1:0-15866 GCA_040381475.1 Crocinitomicaceae bacterium
GCGACGAATTTGCATTTTCAAGTTGGTCAACCGGTGGTGTGGATCAGTCATCGAGCTATGCAGACATGACCGGCGCTATCAATACTGCTGACTATTATGAGTTCACCGTTACACCTCGTCCTGGTTCTGCAATGACACTAACAGGATTTAAGTTTAATGTTCGTCGCAGTGCCACTGGTCCTCGCAATTTTGCCGTGCGTTCTGATGTGAACAACTACGGGACGAATTTGAATGCAACTGTTTCACCTGCATCTTCTCTTCTCAGTTCACTGTCTTTGCCTGTTCATACATTCTTCTTCTCGCAGGATTCTACTGCTGTTATTCCAGGAGCTACTATCACGTTGAGCGGAGGTCAGTTCCAAAATGTGATTGAACCAATCAAGTTCCGCATTTATGCATGGAATGCAGAAGATGGTCTGGGATTTTTCTCTGTTGATGATCTGGAAATTTCAGGTGACTTTGGTGTAGTTGAAAACGCTCAGAACTTTATGGATTATTCTTATTGCTCTGTCATGTTTACGGAAGGTCAAAAAGAAAGGATGCGCACTGCGTTGGCGTCTTCTATCTCAGGAAGAAACTTCTTATACACTGATCTGAACCGCAGTCTTACAGGAACCGATGACAACCCACTGACTTGTGCACCGAATGCTGATTTTTATCCGGCTTCGAAGTTTGCATGTTTGGGTGATGAGGTTGATTTCGTTGATAATTCAACCAATGGTGAAGTTGATAGCTGGTTGTGGACTTTCGAGGATGGTAATCCTGCGACGAGCACAGAAGAAAATCCGGAGGTTGTCTTCACTTCTTTTGGTCGCAAGAGTGTAACACTCACCGTAACCAACGAACAGGGTTCAACTACTAAAACGATAGATGATGTGGTTGTAATTGCTCCTGACAATACTGAGTTCCCTGGAAGCAATTTGATACAGGATGGTTTTGATTCACCTGATCAATTCTGGAACATGTGGGTTGGTGAAAACTATGATAACAATATGTCGTCATGGCAGCAGACATCTGAAGCCGGATTTTCGGGCAACACGAGTGCCAGACTGAATGCATTTAATATGGATGTTACCTTGATTGATGAAGGTGGCAACGATATTGACGAATTGGTTTCGCCCCACATGGATTTGAGCAATGTGGAAGAAGATTGTGAAGTGACATTCCGTTGGTCTTTCGCAACTCAGAGTATTGATCTTACCGGTATCACTGACCGTCTGAGTGTATATATCTCGAATGATTGCGGTAAGACATGGCAAGGCACGCCGAGAATTACCATTTCTGGTGCTGATCTGGTAACATCAGGTAATTCATCAATCTCTTATGTACCAACTTCAAGTGACCAATGGGCTCAAGAGTCATTTACAGTTCCAAGTTCTTTTTATGGCGATGGTTTTCGTTTCAAGTTTGTATTCTTTGCCGGACTCTACCCTAACAATCTCTACATTGATGATGTCAATATGACTGCTGTAACTGCCGTGGACGAGGCAACTGCGGATTTCTACGGTGCGAAGTTGTTCCCAAATCCAGCTGAAGAAATGACAACTCTCGCTTACAGTAACAATGCTACATCAGCATTGAACATAACGCTCACAGATATGAGCGGCAGAATTGTTCAGTCTTGGACACCAAACACAAACGCACCTGGTCGTCAGACTATTCAGATCAATACATCTGAACTCGCTAAAGGTGTTTATACCGTAAATCTTACTTCAGAAAGGAATACCAGCACACTCAAGTTGATGGTAAACTGATAATAATCTTATGAATGAAAAAGAGGCTGTCCATAGGGCAGCCTCTTTTTTTATTTGAAGGAATAAGTTTCAGACAATGGCTTTGATAGCCGCATCATAATCCGGCTCGTGACCTACATCTGAAACAAGTTCGCTGTGTGCGATAGTTCCATCGGGCCGTATAACCAACACGGCACGCGCAAACAAGCCAATCATGCTGGAACCAGATTCAATCCTGATTTTGTAATTCTCGGAGAATATCGAGTTCTTGTATTCTGAAAGACAGATAACCTGATCGATGCCTTCTGCACCACAGAATCGCTTTTGTGCAAATGGAAGGTCTTTGGAAATGCAGAGCACAGCAGTGTTCTGCATAGCTGAAGCCAGCTGGTTGAAACGGCGCACACTGGTGGCGCAAGTGCTGGTATCGATACTTGGAAAAATATTGAGAACAATATTTTTTCCCTGAAAATCCTTCAGACTCACATCTGACAGGTCAGATTTGGTAAGGACAAAATCCGGAGCCTTTTGACCCGGTTTTGGAAGTTCCCCTGCCGTATAGGCCGTTTTTCCGCGATGAATGAATTCTGACATTAGTTCAATGTTGCAAGTTTATCTTCAAGAATATTTATTTTGTTTTGTGCATCCTGTTGCTTTTTTCTTTCGCTTTCAAGAACCTGCGCAGGAGCATTGTTGACGAAGCGTTCGTTGGTGAGTTTAGCTTCAACCGATTTGAGGAAGCCACGTGTATAGTCGAGTTCTTCTTCTATCTTTTTCCTTTCGGATTCAACGTCAACATTGGCAGTGAAAGGAATAAAAAATTCATCGGATTCAATGATGAATGAAAACGAATTCGCAGGCTTATCAGAAACGTATTCAATAGAGTTCAGATTGCACAGATGTGCTACAGATGCATCAAACACAGAAGGATTTCCGCTGGCAGAACGTACTTTCAGATTGATTTTTTCTTTGTTGGGAATCTGGTTGTCTTTGCGGATGTTTCTGACGCCGTTCACTACTTCCGCAAAGTGATCGAATGATCTCAGCAGTTCGTCATTTTGGTTAGAAGTGACTGGCCATGATGCTACGCATATTGATCCGATTCCTGGCTGACGCTCGCGAAGGTAATGCCAGATATCTTCTGTGATAAAAGGCATGAAGGGATGAAGTACTTTGAGAATATCTTCGAAAATACCAACTGTATCGTCAAAAGTTTTCTTGTCAATTCCTTGTCCGAACGGAGGTTTGATCATTTCAAGAAACCAGGCGCAAAAGTCATCCCACACGAGTTTGTAGGTCGTCATCAGAGCCTCGGAAATTCTGAACTTGTCGTAATCATCATGCAGGTCAGCCAGAGCCACATTGAATTTGCTTTTCATCCATTCTATGGCGACACGCGCTGATTCCGGTTGCTCAAGATTTTTATCGGTTTTTTCTTCCCAGCTATTTATGAGGCGGAAAGCATTCCAGATTTTGTTCGAGAAATTTCTGCCCTGTTCACAAAGCGATTCGTCAAAGAGCAGGTCATTTCCTGCAGGAGAAGACAGCAACATGCCTACACGCACACCGTCAGCGCCATATGTTTTCATCAGATCGATAGGATCAGGCGAATTTCCCAATGACTTCGACATTTTTCTGCCTTGTTTGTCGCGCACGATGCCGGTGTAATATACGTTTTTGAAAGGCATCTCTTGTCTATACTCGTATCCGGCAATGATCATGCGGGCAACCCAGAAAAACATGATTTCAGGAGCTGTCACGAGATCGTTGGTAGGGTAATAGTACTTCACTTCGTCCTCGCTGTAAAATCCGTCGAATACACTGATTGGCCAAAGCCATGATGAGAACCAGGTATCAAGAACATCAGGATCCTGAGTGAGATCCGAAGGATTCACTTCTTTACCCTGATCCTTGTATGCTTTAACTGCTTCGTCTATAGTTTTCGCTACAACGAAGGTGCCGTCAGCATTGTAAAATGCAGGTATGCGATGCCCCCACCATAACTGCCTTGAAATGCACCAGTCTTTGATGTTTTCCATCCAGTTGCGGTAACTGTTCTTCAGTTTGGGAGGAAAAAACCTGATGTCATCATTCATGACATGATCCAGTGCAGGCTTGCTCAACTCCTTCATATCCACGAACCATTGAAGCGAAAGTCTTGGTTCAACAACAGCATCACTGCGTTCACTGAAACCAACTTTATTGATCAGGTCTTCCGTTTTTTGAAGCGCACCGGCTTTCGCGAGTTCTTCCACAATCAATGTGCGGACTTCAAATCTGTCTTTTCCTACGAATAGTTGTCCTGCCTCACTGATGGTGCCATTGTCGTTCATCATGTTGATGACCTCGAGCTTGTATTTCTCACCAAGCATGAAGTCGTTCATGTCATGAGCAGGTGTCACCTTCAGACAGCCGGTACCGAATTCCATTTCAACATATTCATCGGCAATGATGGGAACTTCACGGTTTACAAGAGGCACGATAGCCTTTTTGCCATGCAGATGTTTGTATCGGTTGTCTTTAGGATTGACGCAAACAGCAGTATCGCCAAGTATAGTTTCCGGTCTTGTTGTAGCGATGGTTATGAATTCATCGGATCCGGCAATTTTATATTTTACGAAGTAAAGTTTAGAATTCACTTCGCGGTAAATTACTTCTTCATCGCTGAGGGCGGTGAGAGCCGCGGGATCCCAGTTGATCATGCGCTCCCCACGGTAAATTTTTCCCTTTTTGTAGAGGTCGATGAACGAGTCTATAACGCTGTCATAGTACTTTTCATCCATGGTGAATCTCGTACGTTCCCAGTCGCAACTTGCCCCGAGCTTTTTGAGCTGATCGAGAATAATGCCGCCATGCTTGTTTGTCCATTCCCAGGCATGTTCGAGAAATTTGTCACGGCTGAGATCGCTTTTTTTGATTCCCTCTTTGCGGAGTTTTTGCACAACTTTTGCCTCTGTGGCAATTGAAGCATGATCTGTACCCGGAACCCAGAGGGCATTTTTTCCCTGCATTCTGGCGCGACGGATTAAAAGATCCTGAATGGTATTGTTGAGCATATGGCCCATGTGCAATACACCTGTGACATTCGGCGGGGGAATGACGATTGTGTAAGGCTCACGATGATCCGGAACGCTTCGGAAGAGTTTGTGCTCCATCCAGTATGCATACCATTTATCCTCCGTTACGGCGGGGTCATATTTGCTTGGAATTTCAGCCATAGTTTCGCTTGATTTGGAGCGCGAAAATAGTGCCTGTAATTCAAGGGCGTCAAAGTATGCATCAGAATCTGCCAACACCAGAACTTCGAGAGTTCGGGAGGATTTGTCTTGATCCTTCTTTTTATTTTTGACATAAAATGCGCAGCGCTTTGTACTTGAATTGGAGGCTATGAAAATTAAACTACTTTGCTTATTGATCTTATTGTCCTCCCTGTTCGGCTATCTGGAATGGTCCGGAGGCAATAGTATGTTCATTTTGCAGATGGAATGGAAGTTTTTTGGGATGCTTACTACGAGCCCGAAGGAATTGTCTCACCCTTTTATTGTTTTACCATTCCTTGGCCAGATTCTGTTGTTGGTATCATGCTTTTTGAAAACACCTCAATTCAGATTGATCTGGGTTGGATTAGCGTCTCTGAGCCTGATAATGCTTATGATATTTCTTATTGGTGTTATGAGCTTCAATTGGAAAATGCTTTTGAGCACTTTACCCTATTTTGTGCTGGCACTCACGCTGATCCGTGCTATGCGCAAACTTCGCAGGTCAGCGGATAATAGATGACTATCTTTTAAAACCTTCACCAAAGATGACGGTGATATAGCCTGAAAGTTGATCGAATTTATCTCCCGGATTTCCGGAAACAACTACGTAGTAATAGGTTCCTTCACTCACTTGTTGGTTATTCTCATTGGTTCCATTCCAGATGAATGGTGAATTTTTGAGATGCTTAATCAAATTACCCCATCGGTTGTAAATGAGCACTTCATCAATCGGGATGCGCAGCCAGCCAAAGTCCATGTATTCGTTGTTGCCATCTCCATCAGGCGTGAAAATGTTAGGGAATGTTTCGAGGCAATTCACATTGCTGACCTGTATGCTATCGCGCTTGCTGCAAGATGGCAGATTGGTAACTGTCACTGAAATGAATCCATCTACCGGTACGATTTCAGCAGCAGTCGTTCCTCCGGTGCTCCATTGGTATAGATCATAGCCAATCGGCACATGCGCTGTCAGATAACCTCCCGAGCAATATACCATTGAGTCGTTAAGCTCAAAAACGGGATATGACACCACATCAACCTGTATGGTATCTGTGTTGAAATTGCAATACTCACCCGGAACGGTCAGCACATAATTTCCTTCGTCGTCATAATCAGATTCATCGATGATTATTTCGGGAGTAAAGAATGTTCCCTGGGGCGTGTCCCAGGTATAACTGGATGACTCTGATTCCGGGAACAGAAATATTTGCGAAGCTTCGCAAACCTGAAGTATAGGACTTCCTATCAAACCTTCGTTCACAGGGTTTTCTACTACAATGTAAATACTGTCGGGAGTTATGTCACAATTGAAGTCACCGGCCTGCAATACATAAAGTCCATTGTCAGATGGCTCAGAAGCATCAATGACGATTTGAGGATCGTCGGAAGTGGAGCCATCCGGGTGGAGCCACTCGTATTGGGTATTGCTTCCGGGTGGATCTTGCGTGGATATAAGAATAGCTTCACCAGCGCAATAGGTTGTATCCATTTCTTCGATGAAGAGGGTAGAAGAGGGGTAAATATTCAGAGCAACTTCATTGGGTAAACTATTGCAGTTCTCATCAGAAGCATATGCGTAAACAATATCGGGGACTATTGCAGTTCCATAATTGTATGTGTTGCCGTTTGCGACTATTGCACCATTGATTTCGTTTGTCCAGAAAATTCCTTGTCCTGTGGCTGTGAAGTTTACCTCTTCATTCAGGCACGCGTTAACATCGCTAGCGTTTGGAGAGCCAATCGTGTAAAGAGTAACGATGAAGTCTTCGCTGCTTGCCTCACACCCGAGATCATTTTCAAGTTCAACATAATACGTGCCCGGCTGTGTTACGGTGATTTCCTGGGTATTCTGGCCACCGGGACTCCATTGATATGTTTCCATACCGGCGTTGGCCGAAAGTGTGATACTTCCACCCGGGCATAGGTAATCACCTATTTGAGTGATGGTAGCTACAGGCACAGTTTCAACGATTTCGATGCTGGCAAGAGTGGTAATTCCACAGAAAGTAATCTCAGCTGAATAGGTATCCGGTTCAAATACGTTCAATGTAGTAGCCGATCCTGAAAGAGGATCCAGCCAGACAATTTCTGCTACCGGACTGGCCTGAGCAACGAGTGTTACAACACCGGTTGCGCAGAGATCATTACCCGGCAACGCAAGGATATAAGGGGTTGTATAATTCTGAACCTCTATGACATTGCTTTCCTGACTACACCCCGATATGGTGGCAACACACAAATAAGTGCCCGGTTGTGTTGTGTAGATACTTTGGCTGTTACCCAAATTGGCTCCCAGAGGACCTATCCAGTTATAACTCTGAGCCGGCTGGCATGTGAGCAGTAAAGAATCGCCCGGGCATATCACATAACTGATCGGATCGCCCGTAATAACAGGCTGCTGAATGGGTTGGATGTTGATACCATCAACTCCTGTGCTGCTGCATCCATTTTCAAATTCTTCATAACTACTTACCGAATAATTTCCGGCTTGCGTCACCAGCACGGAGTCTTCACTGAGATAGATAATGTTTGGTCCGTTCCACTCGTAACTGATGGCATTGGTAGCAACAAGAAGGATCGTATCTCCGGGACAATAAGAATTATCCCCTGTCAAAACGGGTTGAGGATTCGGATCTTCCAGCAGGTTGATGTAAACAGAAAGCGTTTGAGGAGGATACCAGATAGTATCTGCCGGACAAGGTTCCTCGGCGAAGGTGAAGGGTGTTGCAGTGATGTAATGCCAGCCATTCTGCTGAGCCGCCCATGTGTAGGATTCAAAACCTTCGTATGGCGGATAAAAGCCGGTATCGATTGCTATCTGCCAAATCGCGTCTGAGTAAATGACAAAGTCTTCCTGTTCAAGTAAATCAATGAGTTCGGTTGTGATATAGTCATTTCCGCATATGGTCAGCGTGTCGTTCACCGGCTCGCTGTTTTGACCGAATTGAAGCAATGGATCAATAATTTCCAGCGGTTCGATGAATTCGACCTGAACCGTGTTTGATTCTTCGCAATCATTCTCGGCTATGACATGATACTGGTAACCTCCGGATTCGGTTACGGTAATAGACTCCTGATCGAATACATTTCCGTCGGGATCTGTCCACCATCCATCAAGTCCTTCATCATCGCTTCCTGTAAGCAACACTTCATCAGGAGCACACAATAGAATAGGTAGTGCATTTGGCGGAGACTCCAGATTGATGCCCTCGTCATCTGTGATCAATGGTTCGGGCACTTCCAGAATGATCACATAAATCGAATCGATAAAACTTTCACATCCATCTTCACGCTCTGATTCCACCCAGTACCATCCGGTTGTTGATGCCACAATGTATTCGTCGCTGGAGTTGTTGCTCCATTGCCAGTCGTATGCCGGGCCGATCCAATCCTGAGAACCGGTATTGGTAACGAAAAAAAGTGAGGCGCTTCCACAAACAGTAATTTCATCATCACACACAAGCGGAACGTTGGCATTGTGAATGCACGGTTCTGTGATTGGAAAGCTGCAATCTCCTCTGGAGTAGTAATCGTAGTGTGGTGCATTGAGATCAACCAGATCACCAATAAATATGTCCTTGTTATTAAAAGCTTTGATGTGCACGTAAGATCCATAATCGTTGTATCCGCATCCTTCTCCGGAGTTGGGATTGGTGAGATCGTCGTTGATACCGGGTTCAAAGTTTGTTGGATTGAGATTAAATCCGGGTTCTGATCCGGGTGCGTTAAAGAACTTTTCAAAACTTCCGGCGATTACTGGTCTATCCGCTTGCGTTCCATTGCTGATGGCAGAGCAGAAATCTTCTTTCGGGCCGCCGTAGTGGAGCATCCAGTCACGGATTCCTGAAGTGCCGTATCTGGAAACGAATATGTCGCGGTAACCAGCGCTATTGAAAAGACCTTCTCCCAGTTCATCTGCATATTCTGTGAAAACACAATCGAATATACCGGCGATGTAGATTTCATTCTGAATTCCTATGGCAATAGCCCTCGAAGAGACATAACTTACACTGCCGTCTTCAACGGCCCAACTGATATTGCCGGATGCACTGTATTTCGCCAGAAAAATGCTCTGAGCATTCGAGGTTGTAACGACTACTGCATTAGAACTCTCGAGCAGTATTTGCCCAATGCTTTCTCCTGTGACAATAACATTATTCTGAGAATCGGATCTGAGAGCAGTGGGCAGTATTTGAGTAGCTGCCATTCTTGAAAACCATTGTTCCTGACCTGCATTGCTGAATTTCATGATAAAACCAGCGTTTTCAACCGTGTTCGGGTGAGCCACATCGAAAGTGATATCGCTGCTGTATTGGCCGCATATGTAAATTCCACCTTGCGCATCGGTGCATACATCAGTTGCTTTTTCATCACCGGAACCGCTTCCTTTTTTGGTCCATAAGAAATTACCATTGTTATCAAGTTTAGTGACGAATACATCACCAGAGGCGTTTGATGAAGAAGGATAGTTAGAGCTTGTGAGTGTGGTCGTACCAAAACTTGCACTTCCCCGAAATATTCCTGTTACATATACATTTCCGGAAAGATCTAGTGCAATGCCAGCCGCTGCATCGTTGGAATTGCCACCTGCGCTTTTCACCCAAACGAGATCTCCTGTGGAGCTGTACTTCGCGATAAAGATGTCGCTGCTGTCTGCTGCAGTAATGGTGACTGATCCGAATGTGGCTGTACCATTGTAATAACCGCACACGAAGGCATTTCCGGCATTATCAGCTACAACCGCAACGGATTTGTCGCTTCCGGTCCCACCGAATTTTTTGGCCCAAACCGGTGTCCCTTCTGCTTCGTACTTAGCTAAAAAGCCATCGCTGAGGCCGGCTGAGGCCAAGGTTTGGGAAGTAAAATTGCAATTTCCAGAAAAGTTGCCTGTGGTATAATAATGACTTCCTGATAAAGTATAAGCGATGTCAAGTGCCTCGTCAAGGTTGCTCCCCCCGGCACTCCGGAGCCAGTTCTGCTGTCCGTGAAACACGTGAGGAATCACGACGAGAAAAAGAAGACTTATATTTCCAATTAAACGGGCCAGTACAATTGATTCTTTAGCATCAGAAAGCAAGACGCAATAACCCGTCTAAAGGCTGCCTGACGATCAAAAATACTCACTTACGATCAAATACCCTATTCCAGAGTGAATTCCAGGCCTCTGAGAATTCTTCTTTTCCGAACGTTGGCTGAATGGGCAGCCCTTTCCATGTGCCGTTTTCATGTACAATTTTCCAATAAAAGACGAAGGCTTCTTCAGGTTCTTTTTTTCTGTAATCCGTGCGGCCCCATTTCACAATGAAAAAGTTCAAACCACCATCCGCCTCTCTTATGAGATACTTGTCTTGTGCAAACCATTTCATAACGGCGATTTGCTCACGGGCGGGATGGTTTTCCAGTAATTCGAGATTTCTGGAATAGCCAACCCATTCGACTTGGGATGAAGACTGAAGAACTGAGTATTCACCAAGCCAGATAGAATCTCTGGTTGTTGCAATACCTGCCCATAGCCAGTTGTTGAACATCGTTGGTGTTGTGTAGAGTGCCTCATATTGAATATTCTGTCTTTTCAATTCAGATTCAAACTTCTGATGAACACTGTATTTGTTTGCCAGGGTATATCCCATATAGACGATGGCATAAGAAGTCGCAACCCATGCCCACCGGTACCTTGAAGGATTGTCTTTTCTCATGAACATGCAAACTATAAGCATCAGCATGAATGGAATTGTCCAGAAAGGATCGACTACTGCTATATTGTTGAAGCCGATTAGAAAATTGGTAAATGGAAGTAGCAATTGAGTTCCGTAAGTGGTGCAGCAATCAAGCAAAGTATGGGTTACAAACCCTAATAACCACATAATATACCACGACTTGAAATCGTATTTTCTTTTGAAGACGCGATAGGTAATCCATGCGAAAGGTATTGCCAGTAACAAATGCACAAACATGGAATGCGAATAGCTTCTGTGTATTTGCAATTTGATCAATTCGTCCGAAAAAAAAGGATTCAGCACAATGTCTAAATCAGGAATTGTTCCTGCGATTGCACCCCAGAACTGAGCTTTATTGCCGATTTTTTTCCCGAAGGTGAGTTCGCCAACTGCAGCACCTAACACAATCTGACTGAGTGAATCCAACTAGTTTGAAATTTTGCGTAAATATCGTGTTCCCTGCGAGGTGCGTGAGGGATGTCAAAGAATTAATATTTCGGATTACCGTTTTAGAACGCAAGTGTTTGAAACCTTTGTGGTTAAACGCCTATGCGCTTTAACCCGTTAATCGGGGTTTAAGTCTTATCCGAAATCAACCATATGTAATGGTTTGGATGAATTGCGAATGATATAGCAGTATTCCCTTTTATTTGCGTTCGAACTTCACCCAATTTGCTAAGGTGTACATCAAAACGAAAAAGCATGTATAAAAAAACGCTGTTTGTTTTCTCCTCATTATGTTTCTTGTTGCTGCCCGGATGCGCAGAAAAAAAAGCGGATTCTTTGAAACAAGATACACATAAGGAGTATTCATTTCACGAAGGTGATATTCAGGATGGTGGTGTTCGCGTTTTGGATATTGAAACGGTGAAAGGAAAATTTAAAATCTGGACAAAAACAATTGGCAAGAACGACAACTTGAAGGTGCTCTTGCTCTCAGGTGGGCCGGGAATTTCGCATGAGTACCTGGAATGTTTCGAAAGCTTTCTTCCTGATGCAGGTATCGAAATGATTTATTATGATCAACTTGGTTGCGGAAATTCCGACAACCCCAATGATACTGCCATGTGGGATTTGGACAGGTTCGTTGAAGAAGTAGAACAAGTAAGAATTTCACTTGGACTTGACTCTACCAATTTTATCTTGTTTGGTCATTCCTGGGGTGGCATACTTGCTATGCAGTACGCATTAAAATACCAGAACAAAATGAAAGGGCTGGTCATTTCAAATATGATGTGCAGTGGTCCGGAATACGGCAGATATGCCGATGAAGTGCTTGCACTGCAAATGGACAGTATGGTTCTTGATTCTATCAGACAAATGGAATCGGCTGACGACTTCGGCAATCCCCGTTACATGGCCCTTTTGATGGAACATTATTACCAGCAGCATATTTGCCGTATTCCAACGAAGGATTGGCCTGAGCCTGTCAACAGGGCTTTCGCAGGTATGAATTCTTCGTTGTATGTGACGATGCAAGGCCCGAGTGAGTTTGGTATTTCAGGTAAACTTGAGCAGTGGGATGTTTGTAATCGCCTTCAGGAAATAGGCTTGCCAACGTTGGTTGTTGGCGCCAAACATGATACCATGGATCCCGAACACATGAAGGGAATGAGCCAAAAAATGAAGAAAGGGCAATATCTCTATTGCCCTTCCGGTAGTCATATGTGTTTTTATGATGACCAGCAAATCTATTTCGATGGGCTGATCAAATTTCTTCAAGGCCTCACACCGGAGACAGTGCAGCAGTAGCCGCGGCACCGGCATTCAGATTTCCATATCCGCGGTTGGAAGTAGGATTGGGGTAATACTGTGATGTTGTCAGCAGATAGTTGTAGACCTGCTCTCTGGTGAAGTTGGGGTTGATGCTCCAAACATTGGCGGCAATGCCGGCAGCCATGGCGGTTGCAGCTGAACTGCCTCCGATGTAGGTCGGAGTAACGCCTGATGCGGGCAAAGAGAGTGCGTTTCTGTTGCTGCTGATGTTGCGCTCCATGGTTACAGTAAAGTCTACCTGAGAACCATCATGACATGATGAGCAGGTGTTGAAGTTTTCTTTTACACCTGTGATGGCGACACATTTTGTAAATGCTGCAGGATACACCACACCCCACCAGGCTGTCCAGCTGAATGAGGTACCCGCAGCGGCCATCATCATTTTGCCTTTGTTCCAGGCGTAGTTCACGCCATCTTCCAGCACGCTGCTGTAGAAGGGTGTTCCAATCGACATGCTGATCACCTTTACATCGAGTTTATCGCCCATTTTCACGAGTGCATTTTTGACACCTGTGCGTTCGCTGGATTTGTCAAGCACAACATCTTCGCAGCCTCTGATGAAATGCAGGTTGGCTTTGAACGCAACACCGGTTGTTGCACCCAGGTTGTTTTTCGGACCTGCCGCCAGGCCGCACATGGCTGTGCCGTGTGTGCAGGAAGTAAAGGCCGAATTACCCCACGTGTGATCTGTGCTGATGGTTCTTGCTACGTTTGATTCTCCGTTGTTGAAGTTTGATCCGAGCAAAGACTGTGAAGAGCTGATCCCTGCGTCGATCACGCCGATGGTAATGCCCTGTCCCTGCGCGGTATTCCACGATGCAGGTACATTCACGTTGTTGAAGTTCCATGGCAGCAAAGCGGTAGGACTTACGCTGGTATAGTCAGCAGCGTTCAGTGCGGTGGTAGAGGCAGAGCATCCGGAGGTTGAGCGCTCATCCATTTCACCATGCCAGTAGTCTAATGGTTCAATGTAGCGAACGTTTTCAAGATTCATGAGCTTCGTGAGAACACTTCTGTCTGTGAGACGAAAAGTGATAATCGGCAATTTCGGATCGTCTTCAATGATGATAGACTCTTCTGAGATTCTTGCACCGTTGATTCTGCTCAATTCGTCAGTAACCAGCGTGATGATGTTGTCATGAACTTCTTTCCATACGCCGGAGCGAACATCAATTTTGTGAATGATGTCGGCAATGTCGCCAGCTTCTGCCGGCTTGTAGCCGATAGCCACGCTCTGGTCACCATATTGAATGGCACTCCAGCGCACTTTGAAGTCGACCATCTCCCAGCGGAAGTCACCGTTGCGGATGAGTGTTTCTTTCACGATGGCATCGACCTCGGCTTTGGTATAAGGTTCGCCATCGGGTTCTTCGATCAGGGTCGATTTGCTGACCAACTCACCGGACCATTCCGAGGCCGCGTCCTGTGAAGTAAGTTCCTGCTTCGTACAGGAATAAATGAATGTGGCAACCATGGCCACAGCAAATAAGGAAAGCAGTTTTTTCATTGATATTAGTGTAGAGGATTCCGATGCAAGCTAATCAAATTATTCAAAGCTCTTTCAGCAGGTTGATAAAATGTATATGCATATGTGCGAAATGACACTGACCTGATGACGATCTCTATTCAGTGAGCAAGCCAAGCAGGATCATGATATCCGTGCTGCCGACTGTTCCGTTGTTGTCCAGGTCACCAATACAATCGTCGCCGCTGCAGCCGAAGTTTTGGAGCAGAAGCAACAAATCGTTGACATTGACAATGTTGTCGGAGTCAAAATCTCCGGGTATAAATACAACTTCCACGCATGCAGATACCAGTGGACAATTGCCATATGCGTATTCTACACGGTAGCTTCCTTCCGCCTCTGGAGCCAGTTGGGCGCCATTGGCACCCGGAATTGCTGCGTTGTTTGAGCAGTCATACCACTGATAATTTTCTCCGATGGGAGCTGCGGTGAGTGCATCATTGAGCTCTGTTACCGTTGGTGTGAGTCCCATACAATTCACCCCATCAACGAAGTCGTACGAAATTTCGTTGACATCATAACCGTCACCAGCAATCCACGTTACCGTGCGGCCATCCGCGATTGTGGAGATGCGCTGAATGGGCGCTATTTCCCCAATGATGGTGAAGTTAGCATCGCTTGCACTGAACTTCTTCAGCAAGACATCTTCACTGATGAATTCATCGAGTCCGTCGCCATCGAAGTCATATCTGAAAATACCCGTACCATTCGATCCCAGATCAAAGGTCTGCGTATTGGTGAAAGTGAAATTGCCCTGATTGATGTATAAGAATGTCTGAAAGTAGTTGTTGACGTTTTTCGACATCACGTCAAGATCACCATCGAGATCTACATCCGAAAATTCGCAGTCTTCGCAGGTGATGGAAGTCGTGTACTGCTCGGTAAAATTGTTGTTGCCATTGTTGCGGAAAAACTTGCCGAACATGAAGAGATCCTTGTCGCCATCATTGTCATAGTCGAGCACCACGAGCTCTGCATAATAATCCTGACCGAATGCGGGCGTGAGCGCAACAGCGGCGGCAAAACTGAAATTGCCCTGATTGCGGATGAGGTAAATTTTGCCGTCGTTCTGACTGAGTTTTTTATAGTACACAAGGATGTCCTGATCACCGTCGTTATCGGTGTCTGCGATATTAAAACCCCTTGTGTAACTATTGGTCGGGTTGGTGGTATTGTCGAAGGCAAGTATGGCCGTACCGGTCAATTGTCCGTTGATATTTGGTTTGATGTAGATGTCGCGCTGTTGATTCGCAGTGCCCGCATCACTGGCGATGTATACCAGATCGATGAAGTTGTTGTTGTTCATGTGGGCACATTTCCAGAATTGACCTGAGGTGTTGGCAGGATATGTGCCATTGGTCTGCTTCATGGCCAGTCCATTCACATTGGTATTGATCTGCTGAAAATCGTAGTTGTCGATGTTGATCAGATCTACCGATCCGTTGTTGTCAAAATCCGCTGCGGGATAGCCGGCGTCGTAGCCCTGGTTGGTGGGGGAGTTGATGTCGAGTGTCACGGATGACTGTGTGAAATTGCCACTGCCATCACCATAAAAAACCTGCACCTGATCAAGGTTGTCGATGAATGTTTCGGGGTCTTCAACATAAATGCTCTTGAACAAATCGAGATGTCCATCGTTGTTGTAATCCAAGGCAAAGGGCATATATCCTTCGGTCGTGGTGCCATCTATGGAACACCCATAATTCTGGTATAACTGGTAAGCCAATGGCGGCCAGCTTGCATCCGTATCAATGCAGAGAAAGTCGGGTATGTTGTTGGAATCAAAGTCATAAATCAGGTTGTGACTTGAAGTAAATCCAAATCCATTGTCGGGTGTATCGCAGAAATTCCCGAA
>JBEIHH010000073.1:0-15768 GCA_040381475.1 Crocinitomicaceae bacterium
AACGGAAGCAAAATATCCATGGCTGATCTGATCGTATTGTGTGGGTCTGTCGGTGTAGAGAAAGCAGCTAAAAATGCAGGGTATGCAATTGAAGTTCCATTTGCCCCGGGCAGAATGGATGCTTCACAGGAACAGACAGATCAACAATCGATGGCCCTTCTTGAGCCTATGGCTGATGGATTCAGAAGCTATTTAAAAGCAAATTACACCGTTTCGACCGAAGATTTGCTCGTGGACAAGGCGCAGCTCCTGAAGTTGACTGCACCGGAATTAACTGTGTTGATGGGCGGCATCAAAGTGTTGAATGCAAATTATAACAACAGCAATACAGGCGTATTGACTGCCAAAAAGGACATGCTAACGAACGATTATTTTGTCAATTTACTTGACATGAGTACAATCTGGACAGCCAAAGATGACCGTAAAGAGTTGTTCGAGGGCAAGGACAGAAATACCGGCTCCATCAAATGGACTGCTTCACGCGCAGATCTGGTTTTTGGATCCAATTCAGAACTCAGAGCGTTGGCTGAAGTATACGCGAGCTCGGATGCGAAAGAAAAATTTGTAAAAGACTTTGTGGCGGCATGGGTTAAGGTGATGAACAATGACAGGTTTGACTTAAGGTAATCAGAGACTCTTAACGAAGTTCTCTGAGCTCATTCTTTTAAGTTCGGTTATACAAAGGATAAAATGCGCGAGTCATCTCTCGCATTTTTTTTTGCTCTTCCACATTGCCATGGGTTAAAGGAAAAAACTGTTTGAAAGGCAGTGTGTTTGCATTACTTTCGTAGTCAATTAATTAACGGAATGAAATTAGCGCCAACATTAACCTTGTGCTTCATCGTTGCTTCGCTTTGTTTGATTGCATCAACATCACAGGCCCAGCAAGCTACTATGGACGGTAAGTATGGTGTGTGTGCAATGGAGGGTGAGCAATCACGCGTTATTTCTATTCAGCTGATCTTAAATCAGGATAACACTTTTGCTTATATCGATAACACCAATGCCGACGATAAAATCAATGTTACCGGGAAATGGACCATATTCGAAGGTGATGTCTATTTATCAGACTTTCCTTCAGAAGTCCGCATTCCTAAAATCTGGAAAGCTGAGAAGGAACAATCAGCACTCAAGTCAAGGAAAGGAACTGCGTTTTACCGACTGTGCAGAATCGGTGAAGTAGTAAGCCGTTGAATTTTTCCGCAATCTTTCATTTCGAAATTGCATGAATTGGCCGTGGAAATTGACTAGTCGTATATTCCATTGATGTAACTCTCAATTTTTTTGATCTACACAGTAATTTTATACTTTGAAAATATTACCGTGTAGCAGCCATTCACATTTCAAAGTGTTGATATCCATGATTCAAACTAAATTGTACTTCATATGACTTTCCCGGAAATTGTCAATCAACGCCGTTCTGTCAGACATTTTAAGAGCGATCCTATAGATTCTGATAAAGTAAAGCGATGCCTTGAATTGGCTGCATTAGCACCGAACAGTTCAAATATGCAGTTGTGGGAATTTTATCATGTTACAGATCATGAGACGCTGAAGAAGCTTTCATCCGCTTGTTTTAACCAGAATACTGCGCGCACGGCGCAACAAATGGTGGTGTTTGTTACAAGGCAGGATCTATACCGTGAAAGAGCAAAAGCCATGCTTGAGATGAATATTGAGCATACGAAAAAATTCAGCCCTTCAGATAGACATGAGTCCAGAATCAAGCAGCGCAAATTGTATTATGGCAGACTTATGCCATTTCTATATGCCCGATTTTTAGGATTGATGGGCTTGTTGCGATTTGTAATTGTGAAAATCACAAGTTTGTTCAGACCTGTTTATCACGAGGTTTCAGAAAATGATATGAGGGTTGTTGTTCATAAGACATGTGCATTGGCTGCACAAACTTTTATGCTCGCCATGGTAGATGAAGGTTATGATACTTGCCCTATGGAAGGGTTGGACAGCCGCAAAACAAGCAGCATATTGAATCTGCCGCGAGGCTCAGAGGTGAATATGATTGTTTCCTGCGGTATCAGAGACGAACGTGGTATTTGGGGTGAGCGCATGAGAATACCTTTTGATCAGGTTTATAAGAGGATCTGAATTTAATCCACTTATTCATCAGAATATAGGCTTTGAGGGTGGTCGATTCATTGCATGGGAGCGGGGGAATTTTTTAGCACGTATATTTTGCAGAGTGAAGCATATGAGAGCTGCCTTGTAAGTGTTATTCCAGTCTGTTGTGGCGCCAATTCAATATTTTAATATGCAAATATATTGGCATAAATGAGGCATAAATGCCCTTCACGGCTCCATGGGTTTTGAATATATTTACCATGATATTGAATTACTGTAAGGATGGAAAAGGGACGACCTCATACCTCGTAATTCTAAAACCTTAATGCTATGCTATGCAATAAAATCTGGAACCCGATATTTGTGCTTCTGGTACTTCTATCCTTAAACTCTTGCAGAGTGCATCATTTCCGGAATAACTACAAGGATGCAAATCAACTGATGCACGGTTCTGCTAGTTTACAAACGAAACCCTATTTGAAGGCTCACCTGAAAAATGGAGATATATGCATACTTAGAGATAGCTGGGGCCTTGACACTGTTTCGGACCGTTTAACAGGAATAGGCGAACGTTATGATTTCAATCGTAGAAGAGTTTCAGAGGGTGAAATAAGCATTGTGGTGGATAGCGTAGCAATTTTCGAAACAAATACGAAGTTGAAAAACCCGGAGGCAGGCAGAATAGCAGCTTTGACGATTTTGGCAGGGCTTGATCTTGCCTTGACCGCTTATTGCATAACGGTTCCAAAAGCTTGCTTCGGCTCATGCCCGACTTTTTACATGGATGGTCATGATGATTTCCACCATGCCGATGCTGAAGGATTTTCAAATGCGATTTCTCCTTCTATGGAATATGCGGACGTTGACGCCTTGGACAAATATCAGTCTGAGCATGGTGCTTTTTCCATTACCATGAAGAATGAAGCACTGGAAACCCATTGTGTCAATGATGTGAAGTTACTTGCTTATCCGCTGAAGAAAGGCGAAAGGGTGTATCAATCACCTACGAATGATTTTTACCTCTGTGATACCAATTGCACGTTAAAGCATGCAACTGCCGATGAAGGCAGCATCATGAACTTGCTGAATACTGAAGATGGTAAAGAACGTTTTTCATTGGCAGATGAAAACAATTTATCCAGCAAGGAGGAGATTTTTCTCACATTCGTGAATCAGGGAAATACAAATCAAAAAGGTCTTATTTTGAATTTTCGCCAAACGCTCATGACCACTTACTTTATTTATAGTGCGATTGGTTATATGGGCGATGAAGTCAGCGACATATTCGCTAAAGTGGAAACTTCTGACGGTACCTTGGAAAAGATTAAAGGCGGACTCAAAGATGAATTGGGAAAAGTTGATATTTATCTGTGGAATGTGGAAGAGGCAGTTTGGGATTTACTCGATGGTTTCTATGAAACAGGACCGATAGCACCAAACCGACAGTTCATTCCTTTTCAGGTGAATTCAGCAGGATCTGAAATCAAACTGAAGATTGTACTAAATAAAGGACTGTGGCGATTGGATTATGCAAGTGTGTCCAATGTTATCGGTAAAGTGAATCCTGTTGAAATTGCTCCTTCAGCGCTTTATGAAAAGGGGAAGTACAATCCGATAACTTGCAATGCGGTGAATGATCCCGATCAATATCTAATTTCCATGCCCGGTTGTGAATACAGATTCGATTTCGAACTACCTGAATTGGACACTGAATACGAATTGTTTTTGTGTTCCAAGGGATATTACCTCGAATGGATGCGAGAACATTGGATCAAGGATAAAGACCTGTTAAAACTCAAGCAGATGCTCGACAATCCTGAGAGGTATCTCAAATCGGAGGCTGCAAATTATAAGATGTATGAAATTCAGATGGAGGAGGAATTCTGGAATTCTAAAATAAATACTGAAACATTTTCATTTGATGAGAATTATTATATTCATAATCGGAATCGTGGTGCTGACAAGTAGTTGTACTAAACCAAAAAATTTGACCAAGGTTGAATACGTAGACATAAATACCTATGGATCTTACATTGGAGTATACAGGACCACAGAGTCAAACGTATATGGTGAATTGATAGCAATTGATCAGGAGAAAATGATAGTGCTTCTAGAAGACACAGCCCAATGTGTTACTGTCCCCTTGAGCGATGTGACACAGTTTACATTGAGGTATGCCGAACCTGATCATTATGCATGGTCTATTCCGGCTTATACATTTATGACTATTACCCATGGGCTTTGGCTGCTTGTGACTGCACCCGTCAATTTGATCGTTACAATTGCCGTGACTGCTTCTGGCGAACGGGCATATAGATACAACAATAGAAATATGACGTTTGAAGAGTTAACAATGTTCGCCCGTTTTCCGCAGGGCATACCACCAAATGTTGATTTGTCAGAAATACATTGATTTCATTTTATTCAATGATAGACTTGATTTGTGTTTGCTTTGAACATGAAGCCAATAAGACTGTAAGAAGAAAAAAAGAAACACAAGCAACCCAATACTCTGGCATTTGGTTATGAAGTAAGAGGCATCTGATTGACTACCGGCGTGATGAACAACCCTGCTGCAAATAACTTACGAATTGACAGTCTTTGTCCATTTGTGCCAACTTCAATGAATATGTGCGGATCGGACTTTCATTGTAAATCCTGTAAAAAAACGATCGTCGATTTTCGCGGCAAGTCGCTTGATGAGATTGCCTCTTCATTAAAGCCGGAGACTTGTGGGGTTTTTACTTCAGATCAGCTACCGGGTCAGCAAGAAATGACTTGGTCACGAAAATGGCTTTTCTATGGCATGGCGGTACTTTCCGTACTGGGATTTTCGATCAGACCAGTTTCAGCGCAGCCTCCTGTAAAAAGGAATCAAATGGTGGTCATTGATAAAACCTCGACCAAGCAGAACCCAATCACCGTGTGCGAAAAGCGGGAAGCAACAAGCAAGTCCAAACCCGGAAGAAGAGGGATTTTTGGCAGGAAAAAAAGAAAGGTCTATCGTTTTGTTGGATGTCCTTCGTTTTAGTGCCTGTCTGAAATGTCAATTCATGTCGTTTCGAATGAACCAATCGAATATGAATCCTGTGATTTTCTGCCAACCAAATGCCAGTAGGGTGCGTTATCGGAGAATTTGATCTCTTCAAGTCCTGCATTTTGACACATTGATGCGATTTCATTTTTAGAAAATCTTTTCTCAAGCGGTGTTCCAAATCGATCAAGTGCATCATTGCGCATAATATGAAAGGATTTACCAACGTAATAGGCGAGTGGTAGCTTGTGATACAGGATTTTTCCTCCGAGAGTTTTAACCATCCCGGCTATGAACACCAGAGGGAGATAAACAATGATCGCGATAAAATCACAAATCCACTTTTTCAGAAAAGCGGGCATACGTGATATTGGTTTTCTAAACATGTTGCTGATCCGGAACATCAGTTTGTATGCAACAGATCGATTTTCAAGATTGTAATAGAAGTAAAGTAGTGCATAGCCACCGGGCTTCAACTTTTGAATCAGGTCATTCAAAGCCTTTTGTGTATCCGGGATATGATGCAATACGCCAAGGCACATCACAAACTCGAAGGTGTTATTTGCAAAAGGAATACTATCGCTCGATGCCTGAGTGATACGCACGTTCTTTTTATCCACCAGCATTGCTGCTGCTGCGAATACAGAATTGCCCGGGTCAACCGCATCAACTGTTCCCGCCCGGTCGGCAATGTATCGTGACCATCTACCGCTGCCGCAACCAAGATCAAGAACACGGCTTTGATTGTTCAGCATTTCATTGTCAACCAGGTCAAAATATTCGTTTCCTATTTGTTGAATCTCTATTTCCCTGAAAGCCGAAAATTTCATCCATTCATGAGAAAAGGAATCAATTGTATGTGGGTCGAAATTCCCTGAACCATCAGTGATGAATGAGGCAACCCTGTAAGAGTTATTTTCAAGATATCTGACCGGTGCTTTATGGTATTCGGGATGATTCAAATTTGAAGTGAAGCGAGTTTAATGAACCCTTCAATGAATGAATTTATGATTGTAATGAAGGCGAAAAAAGTGATCGTTGCGAATGATGATTTGCAGATAGAAAAGACCCATTGCAGTCACGGCTATTATAAGGGTTGTCCTTATTTCATCGGCGCCTTCGATGCCTGCAAGCATTAGAAGTCCTGTCTGACCTAAAATAATCAATAACCAGTAATGCCAAAATCGGCCCATGCTCAATTGACCTTTGGCGGAAAAAAACTCAATAAAGTCGTTTTTCTTTATTTGATTTTCCATACTGGCGGAAGTTTTTCTTCGATTTCTATTTCACCGAAAACATTGCTTTTCCGGGAACCATGCAATCTTACCCATTCAGCCATTTTCTTCAAACCTGCCTGCAATGATGTTTGAGGTTGTTCCCCAAATACTTCTTTTACGAATGAATGGTCGGAATAAGCATGCATGACTTCATTGCGCGATTCGTGGTGAATAATTTTTCCGGTCATTTCCATGACTGCGCAAACCGATTCTGCCAGTTCATTCACGCTGTATGGATGATCTGCACCAATATTGAATACTTTTCCATAAGCTGCGGAATTGTTGACTGAATTGGCGATGATCGGTGCTATATCGCCAACATAACTGAAAGCACGCGTTTGTTTACCGTCACCAAAAATGCTCAGCGATTCACCGGACAGCAACTGATTCATGAAAATACCTACAACATTGCGATAGCGGTCGCCTATGTTTTGATATTCACCATACACGTTATGTGGTCGGAATATGATATACGGCAATCCAAATATTTCATGCGCCGATTTGAGATCATACTCCACAGCAAGTTTGGCTATACCGTATGGATCCTCCGGTTGAGGGGTCATGCTTTCATGCATCGGCAATTGTCCTTTGCCATAGACCGCTATGGATGAGGTAAACACAAAGCACCGGACTTTAGCACGAACTGCAGCGTTGATGAGATTGACACTTCCAATAAGATTGTTGGTGTAATTGAACCTTCTGATGAAATGACTCAGTCCTTCAGCTGCATATGCAGCGAGATGGTAGACATAAGCGATTTTATGCTGTGAGAAAATTTTGTCGGTCAGGTCATGATCCGTTATACTGCCTTGAATAAACAATGCTTCCTCCGGAACATTATCCATAAATCCTCCACTGAGATCATCCAGAATAATTACACGATGGCCTGCCGCAATTAAATGCCGGCTCACATGCGCTCCGATAAATCCGGCACCGCCGGTTACAAGAGAAACGGGTGTTTGCGCTGACTCAGACATCAAGTTTTTCCATTATGTAGTCAATGACCTTCGTCATCAGATGCACGCGGTCTTTTCCACGCACATTGTGAGGATGACCGGGATAGGCGAAAAAGTCAACCTGTACTTTGTTATCAACGCAGGCCTTCATGAATTTGATGTTGTGTTGCATCACAACAACATCATCATCCATTCCGTGTATCATGAGCAGATCGCCTTTCAAATTTTTTACAAAACCGGTTAAATCAGAGTTCTTGTATCCTTCCGGATTTTCCTGTGGTGTATCCATATAACGCTCACCATACATGACTTCGTACATGTCCCAGCCAATAACAGGACCTCCGGCAACTCCAACTTTAAATGTATCAGGAGATTTGAGCATCATGGTGGTGGTCATGAATCCGCCAAAACTCCAGCCGTGAATTGCCATCTTCGATGCATCGACAAACGCTTGTTTTTTCAGCCATTCCACTCCGACAAGCTGGTCTTCCATTTCAACCGTTCCAAGCTGACGATGTATGACCTGCTGAAAATTCTTGCCTCTGTGTGCTGAGCCTCTGTTATCGAGTGTGAACACGATGAAGCCTTCTTCTGCGAGATAATTCATCCACAGAGACGCACCTCCCAGATATGAATTGGTAACCATCTGTGCATGCGGACCACCGTAGAGGTAGAACATAACAGGATATTTTTTCTTCGGCTCAAAATTGGTTGGTTTGATGATGCGACACCATAAGTCGCTGCCATCACTTGCCTTGAGCGAAAATAACTCGGTCTTACCAATCGATTTACCGGCATATGGATCTTCAGCTATGAGCAGATTCTTTACAAGCCTTCCTTCTGCCTGAACAATGTCGATTTTGTTTGGCACCGTGAGACTGCTGAACTGATCGATGACAAACATACCACTTCCTGAAACTTGCACGCGGTGAACACCACCCGCAATCGAAACTTTGTTGAAGGTAAAATCACTCAGATTAACCCGATAGCAATTCTGTTCAGTTGGATTTTCGCCTGTAGCCATCACGAAAGCGTATTGCCCTCCTGTATCAAAGGCAAGAAACTCAGTTATGTCAAAGTTGAATTTGGTTTGACCTATCAATTTCCCTTTGATATCATACAAATACAAATTGTTGAAACCGTCTTTCTGACTTATCCAAAGGAATTTGTCGCTGACATTGGGTAAAAAATATGCCGGAAAAAGCGGCTCAACCCAGCGGCTGTCTTTTTCTGTAAATAGTGTTGAAACTTCTTTGCCGCTTGCTGAATCAAACATTTTGAATTGAATCTCAGTTGTTCCACGGTTTATCCATGCAATATAAATGTGCTGGTTATCGGGTGACCATGTCAGATTCGTAGCATAAAACTGGTCGTTGGGTTTGCCTCCGTCCAGATTGAGATAGATCGTTTTACCAGTGCTTAAATCATATACTCCAACGCTGATGAGTTCACTTTTACCACCCGCCATAGGGTATTTGATCATCTTCACTGTTGCAGGTGTGTCTTTGTAGTTGGTCAGAGGGTAATCTGTGACATTCACTTCGTCCTTTTGATAGAACGCCAATTTGCCGCCATTCGGGCTCCAGAAAGTGCCTTTACTGATGCCATACTCATTGCGTGATACACTTTGACCACTCACAATATTCTTTTCATTTTTGGTGATCGTTGCCTCCTTGCCATTGTCGCTGACATATAAATTATTGTCGATCGTATAAGCCAGACGATGTGAGCCCTGATGGTAATCCTGATTGAGGTAGGCGCTTTTGTAGGTACAGTAATTGTCGGCTTTTTTAGTCTTTAATTCGATCTCAGTGAAACCGGCACCATTGTCGAACCAAAATTTTTCAGGACTGATCCAATTAATTTCAGGCATGGACTTCAGGGCTTCGCCTCCGCGAATGGTATTGATTTCTTCAAGTGAAATAAGCTTCGACTCAATTCCCTTGCCTTTTACTTTACCAATAAACAGAGCATTTTCTTTGACGAAAGAATAGGTGTCACTCGCTTTGATCCATTGCAACTGATCTATAGTTTTCGGAGCGAATTGTCTGAACTGACCAAGCACAGCTTCATCAATAGTTAATTTTTGTTGACCAAAAAAAGTGACAGGTAAGAGTGAAAAGAGAATTACAAACGAACGTAAGAACATGTTTAAATAATTTTTGTGGTGCAATGTAATCAGGATCGCTCAATGGGTATGACGGATCATAAGAAATGGGCAATCGTAAATCAGGTCTTACCTTTGCATGGATTTTGGAATTTATTAAAATGAAAAACTCTTTATTGCTGCTTATTGCAGTTGCAATCGCACTCTCATCTTGCAGAGAAAAAAACAAGGTCGATGTTGTACCACCTTTATTGAATCTTGTGACAATAGATGGTGATGACTCAACCTCGGTCACACTCACGGCAGGTGAAAACATCACCATTCGCGTAGAAATGACCGACAACATGGGGTTAAACGAGCTCCAGTTCAATATTCATCCTGCGGAAAATGGACATACTCACTCAGCTGATGGGCATGGGGGCGGAGAAGAAAGATTGAATTCCGGTGTCTGGTTTGACGATGGCAGGGCTGACGTGAATGGTACTTCAGCAGTTCATGAATTCCAGCTTACAGTGCCCGATGACATTGCAGGCAATTGGCATTTATCAGTTAATTTACTCGATGAAGTAGGCGAGAAGGCCATTGAGAGAATCGTTTTGATCAAAGTTGAGAATGATAACTTGCCGTCTTTGAACGTTACTACAATTCCTGCACTGGGCGCGGATGGCAATCTTACTTTGGTGGAAGGATCTGAACTAACAGTGAATGGCGAAGCTATGGATCCTGATGGCCTTGAATACCTTTATGTGTTCGTAGTTAACTCATCAGGCAATGCTGAAGACACAACAGAAATATTGTTGATTGATAATCCGACCGGACAGATTTTTAATGGAGTTGGGTTCGATAATTTTCCTGAAGGCGAATTTCGTCTGATCGTTGAAGCAAGCGATACCTTGAATTTCGTGAGAAAGTGGGATGCGCTGATATACGTGACAGAATGAGGCCATTTTTAGGTACCATATCCTTATTGATTGTCTGCTTCGTTTCATGCAGAAAATTTGATGAAAATGCTCCCGTCATTGGTTCTGTGAAAATCAATGAAACAACCGGAGAAGATCTTACCGCCAGTGCCGGTTCCGCCAACATTTTCGGATTCAATTTGACTGATGATGAAAATCTAAAACAACTGAGATTGGAATTGAATACGCTCACCGGAGTGCATGCCCATGAAAGCGGTCAGGGTGAAGACGCTCATCCGTTTTTGTTTATCAATCAAGGTTCTTTGGATACATTGATTGTTGCCAACGTTTCTGGTTCAGAGGCGAATAAGGAGCTTTTGATTCAGATTTCTGATACGACAGCCGGTGGCTGGGAAATGGATGTGGATGTTTTGGATGAAGCCGGTAATCTCAAATCGGAGTCATTCGAATTCCAGATTTTTAATCCGTTCATCCCACAAATAACCTTTGGAAATTTAAGTCCTCAGCCAACCACAGACGGCAGATTTGACATTGCTGTAAATCAGAGCCTCATGTTTGATATCGGTGTTTTCGCCAATGAAACCTTGTCGGAAGTCGTATACAACGTGGTCAAAGGTTCTAGCTCAGCAAGCAATGCTATTGCACTGACGTCCAATACGTACATCGCTTCTGGGGTGACCTTGACGGATTTTACGGAAAGTGGTACATATGAAGTCACTATCTCCGCAGAAACCATTTCCGGTCGAAGGGCTGAGTTTTATGCTACAGTTGTCGCTCAGTAATTTCTTCTTCTGTCGTATTACAAAATAAACAGGCTCTTTTCCTGTTAAGACCCGCTGAGCCATTATTTTTGGCCGTCTATGCTTTTGCGTTTACTGATTATCCTTTTAATTATTGTGCCTGCTGCTGTGGTCGCTCAAACCGCCCGTCTGAGTGGTGCCATTGTCGACCCGGATGGCCAGCCTGCTGAAGGTGTAATTATTCAGCAAAAGGACAATTTATCCAATGGAACCTCTACAGATGGCGCCGGAAAGTTTCTATTAATTATTCCAGCCAATCGTTCGGTTACGTTGATATTCAAGGGCTTGGGTTCTGCCCCGGTAGAGAAATCCTTCAACCTGATAGCGGGCGAGGAGAAGTTGGTCCAGTTGGTTTATGACAATACCGCAGCGCTCGGAACCATAGAAATTTCCGGTGACAGGGAAGGTGGTTTGAGAACAATCACGACCAAACTACCCACGAAACTGCCCACGATCAACCCTGGAATTGAATCCTACTTGTTGCAAGCACCGGTCAATTTTGCATCAGAATTAAGCAGCAGCTACAGTGTTCGGGGAGGAAGCTTTGACGAAAACCTGGTATACGTAAATGGAATACAGGTTTATCGTCCGTTTTTGGTGAGGGCAGGTGAACAGGAGGGTTTGAGTTTTCCAAACCCCGACATGGTGAGCAATATTCGTTTCAGCGCAGGAGGTTTTGCAGCCAAGTTCGGTGACAAAATGAGTAGTGTCCTCGATGTTCAATACGCCCGTCCGGATTCTACTCAAGGCTCATTTACCCTCGGCCTTCTCGGAGCTTCATTTCAACTTGGAGGGCGTTCAAAAAGTAAAAAATTCACCCACAACACAGGTATCCGGTACAAAGACAATTCATACGTGTTCAACACATTGGATGTAAGCGGTGACTATATGCCGCGCTACCATGATATTCAGACCTATCTGACCTGGTCGCCGAAACAGTACGGTCCGCTCGAATTCAGTTTTCTCGGCAATTACCAAAACAACAGGTATAAGTTTATACCAAGTGACCGAGAAACCAATTTTGGCTCGATCAACGAATCACTGCGATTGACCATATTCTTCGAGGGCCAGGAGATTACGCGATTCGAAACATTTTTCGGTGCATTTTCTACAAGATATAACCCATCGCCAACTTCACAGCTGACGCTTACTGCGAGCGCATTCAATACTTATGAGACTGAAAGATTCGATATTCAGGGTGCATACAGCCTTGATGAGCTGGAACGTGATCTCGGAAGCGATGAGTTCGGTGAAGTTCTTCGCAACCGCGGGGTTGGAGGATTTCTTGACCATGCCAGAAACTCGCTTGAAGCCACTGTTTACAATTTGTCACACAAAGGCTTTGTTGAATCTGAGGTGAAAAAAAACACATTCTCGTGGGGGGCAGATTATCAGCTCGAATCTATTTATGACAAACTGAAGGAATGGTCGCTGATTGATTCTGCCGGATATGCATCGCCGCGTCCCCCCGATTCTTTAGGTTATACTGACCCTTCTGTTCAACCGGATCAGCAGATTTATCTGCACGACCGCATCAGAGCTATCAATGAGGTCAATAGTTCTCGCATTTCCGCATATGTGCAAAATGAAAAGCGCTGGGTGAAAGAATCCGGGGCTGCATTTTCGCTCAATGCAGGAGCCCGCGCAAACTACTGGAGTTTTAATGAGCAATTTGTTGGCGGGCCCAGAATCAGTGCTTCATACACACCAGTCTGGCTTGGTGTGAGAAAGAACGAAGAAGGCGGTAAAGACACGGTTCGCAAGGACATGGTGCTTACGGCTGCATGGGGGTATTACTGGCAACCGCCATTCTACCGGGAAATGCGAGGATTCAATGGTCAGGTGAATCCTGAAATCAGAGCTCAGAAAAGCATTCATTATATACTGGGAATGGACTATGTATTTCATGCGTGGAATCGACCATTCAAACTCAATACGGAGATCTATTACAAACAATTGCAAGACCTTATTCCGTACGAAGTGGAAAACGTAAGATTGCGTTATTTCGCCACGAACAACTCAAATGGATATGCCTATGGCGCTGACGTGATGCTCAATGGTGAGTTCATCCGTGATGTGCAATCGTGGGCGCGCCTTTCTTACCTTAAAACGGAGGAAGATCTGGTCGACGATGTCTATTACATTTATCTGAATTCAGATGGCGATACTGTGTATAATGGTTTTACTATCAATGATGTGATCGTTGATAGCATCAAACAGGTACCTGGATTTATACCACGACCTAACGATCAAAGAATTAGCTTCAGTCTGCTTTTTCAGGACGAAATGAAAAATAAACCCTGGTATAAGGTTTTACTTACGATGTATTTCGCTACAGGAATTCCATACGGTCCACCAGCCGGCGAGCGTTATCTTGATGTGCGACGCACCAGAAGTTATGTACGCGCTGATATCGGCTTTAGCCGAGATCTTATCCTGGAAAGGAATAAAGGTAAAAATTGGTTTAACCGGACTTTCGACCGCGGTTATATCGCACTGGAAATTTTTAATTTACTTGGCACCAACAACATCATCAATCACCAGTGGGTCGAAGATGTCAACGGTCGTCAATATGGTGTGCCGACTTATCTCACGGGCAGAAGACTCAATCTGCGCATGAGCCTGAGTTTCTAAATTATGACGGTTCTCAGTTCCTGCTCTGCAGCGCAAGCGAACCGTGAACTTTGAACATCTTGTGTCTACTCTTGCGGTTCCGGTTTCCGGTTCTGAGGCGCGAACGAAATTTGAACCGCTGACGTTTCATTTTCTCTTTGTTAAATTTGCATCCCGAGAGACAAACTATGGATGAGGAACAAATCAACAGGCTGCGCGACAGGCTCAACGAAATACACAGATGGCCAAGCGTGTTCATGTTCAAGTTTATTCTGCCAACCGATGAGAGCAGAATCACAAAATTGAAGTTAATTTTCGGTGAGAGTGCTGAATTCCGCGAGAGACTTTCTGCCAAAGGAAATTATACCAGCATTACGGTTTTGGAAATGATGCTCAGTGCCGACGATATATTCAGCAGGTACCGCAGTGCGTCGACCATAGAAGGAATTATTTCTCTTTAGAAAATTAGATATGCATATACCCGAAACAATAAAAAACGCGCTGCTTGTATTTGTGGTGGTGCTGCTTGTCTATGTCCTGTATCAAAGACTGCTCATAGTGCTTGGAAAGAAGAAACGAGACCAGCGATACATTACACTCGGCGAGAAAGTGGAGTGGATTGGAAAAAAGGCGTCGATTGAATTGACTGTTTATACAGAACAAGCTTTAACGGTGAGTATTTATGATCATACCGGTAAAGAAATCAGTAAAGTAGCTGATCAAATGTACCTGCCGGGGCATCAATTGATAGAAGCCGATTGCAGCGGTCTTTCAACTGGCCGTTATTATTTCCGCATTACCGCTCCGGCTCATGACTCATCTGTATATTTTAATATCATTTGATCGGTGAAGAAACTTCGTGTTGTTTTCATGGGCACCCCCGATTTCGCTGTTGCGTCACTGGATGCGATATATAAGAGTGGTCATGAAGTCGTTGCTGTTATAACAGTAGCCGACAAACCCGCCGGCCGAGGTTTGCAGCTGCAACAATCTCCTGTGAAGCAATATGCAGTCAGCCATAACCTGACCTGCCTTCAGCCGCTCAAATTGCGCGATCCGGAATTCATCGAATCTTTGCATTCTCTCAATGCTGATCTTTTCGTGGTGGTAGCTTTTCGCATGTTACCGGAAATCGTTTGGAGTATGCCACCGCTTGGTGCTGTCAATCTGCACGGCTCACTTCTGCCGAAGTACCGTGGTGCAGCTCCAATCAACTGGGCTGTCATCAATGGCGATAAGGAAACTGGCGTAACTATCTTCTTTCTGCAGCATGAAATTGACACAGGGAAGGTGATTCGTAGAACAATTATTCCTATCGGTGAAAATGAAACTGCTGGTGAACTGCATGATCGTATGATGTTGATTGGCGCCTCTACCTTGGTTGATGCGTTGAACGATATTGCAAATGACATTGCGAAGTCTGTTGACCAGCAACAATTGATCAGCGCCGGTGAAGAAGTAAAACATGCTCCTAAAATCTTCAAAGAGGATTGTTGCATTGATTGGAACAAAAGCAACATAGAAGTACATAATTTTATCCGAGGACTTTCGCCATATCCAACAGCATGGACAACTTTGGGTGGTAAAACACTGAAGATTTTTAAAGGCGAACCTTCTTCGGTTTCAATTCATAATGACTTTGACACAGATGGCAAATCTTATCTGCGCTTTCGGACTGCAGATGGTTCATACGAACTGACCGACCTGCAACTCGAAGGTAAAAAGCGCATGGGCATCGAAGAGTTTCTGCGTGGCTGGCGACCATAGTTTCGTAAGAGTCATTTCAAGAAGTCTGCTGTTTCGAAGCTGCCGATTCTGATGCCCCTTTATGTCAATTGCTCTATCTTCGGGCCACATGTCAGACAAGCCACATATCAAACCTCTACTTGGGTTGTATGATTTGACTGTCATTGTAGTCGGACTGGTCATCGGTATGGGCATCTTCAGAACGCCGGTGGAGGTGGCGAACAAGGCGGGCA
>JBEIHH010000074.1:0-15558 GCA_040381475.1 Crocinitomicaceae bacterium
CATTCGGCAACCAATGACTGAATGTATAACCCGGGGTTTCAATTGCTGTGATTCGTACAGGCACTCCCTGAAAATATACACCGGACCAAGGATATTCTTCTGTTCCGGGAACAATGGTACTGATGTGAATTCGCCCAGCGCCAGCTGGCTGAACGTCGAGCGTGATGTCTACCTGACCTGGAAGTCCGAAATGGCTCTCTACAACATTGCGAGCACCTGGAATGCGTTCTGCAGCCCAATTGAGTCTGCCGTTCAATCCATCTTCCAACGCATTGTTCCATGTTCCCCACCTCGCTGCATGTCGCTGGAAAATTGGTGCTACCTCCGCTTTAATTTCCATGGCCAGTTCGGTTACCCGGTCAAGCTGAAATTCAGTATTGATCAAATCAGCATAACGATTGATGAAGTGATTTCTGAAAGTCTCATTTTGTATTACTGCATCAAAAACCTGATCGGTCATGAAGCCGTCTCCTCCGGCAGTGGCGATGTAATTATCGTTTGGACCCGATGCCAGGCCCATACCAAAGTCCATATCCATGAGCATAAATCTCCATTTGCCACCCGGACGATCGTCATGCCATAACTTGGTGTTGTTTTGCCAACCGTTACTCCAGTCGCCATTGCCCCAATAGGTCTGAGCAATCAGATAATCCGTATAGTTTTCGATATCCAGCATCGAGCTGATTTCATCGAAGAATTCATCTGCAAGCGGACTGTTCTGAGTTGCATATTCATGCAAGCTGAAAAAGCTATCCGGATTGCCATTGATCACATTAAAGCCCATATAATTCGCACTCACCACGGTTGCGTCAGAAGCATTTATATCGTGATTATCGGCAATGTAATGTTGATCGAGGTTTTCTCTGATCTCCATATAACCCCAATATTCGCCATTGAGAAAAACAACAGCCGGTGCATAACTCATGTAGTCGCAGTTTGTTTCCCTGGTTGTACGTTCAATCAGAGCGTCATGAAATCTATAATCACCATATGCATTGCCTCCATTGCGAAGATTAAACCCTTTGAATGATGTAATATAAGGTTTGTCGGGGATTAAAGGATATTCCATTTCCTCCAATCCATATTTACCTTTTGCCTGAATTCGAAAACTCTTTTGTACGTTACCCCTACTCCATCCGCCGTGTATTTTAATTCCGACAGGACCTTCCATTTGTTTGACGTGGTTGCCGTCGAAATACTCAACATATGCTTCTCGTTCCCAATCTTCCCAAAAATTGGCACCAAAATGCGGATACCCCAGATCATAATCCGGCGGGCCGAAAACATGAATGCCCGTAACCGGATCCCACAAATTTGATGGGTTGGTTGAAACACTGACTACAGGAATACCGATTTCATACTCGTCGACCATGTAGGTATTCTTTTCCATCATTGAAGGCAATGACGCCTGGCTGAAACAACGAGCTGCAATTACGCTTGAACCTGAGATGATCAGAGGCAATTCGTATAACATGGATGTATCAGTCGGAATGCTGCCATCAGTGGTATAACGTATTTCTGCCATAGGATTATCAGACGATAAAATCAGAAATACACCGGCAGGATATACTCCGCCTTCAGCACTGAAATTCGGACGCGCTTCGTAGTCGCTGAAACAAACACCGACATTTTCTGAGGCCGGCGTTGGGGCGTTGCTGAAGCACCATTCAGCCGCACCATCAGTTGAACGCCTGATGACATGATCTGTTTGCATCGCAGGCAAATTCAGTGAATCAATGATGTTTCCGCTATTATCGAATAATACCAGCGTTTCCCCGATGCTCAATCCAAAATTGGTATGCGCTTCTGCGATATCCAAATCAAGCCATTCAGGAGCTTCATTGGTTTGCAATTCATTGTCAGTCATTCCGAAGGTGATCAAAAAATTACCGGTGAGATCGGAGGAACCAGGGTCAGCGTTATGCACCTGAGTGGAGAATACATTTTCACCATCAACAAGCAGCGACTGAAACAAAGTCGGATCGATAACAAATGTATCCCAAGGAAGGTTTTGGTAGCCATTTGCTTCATGACCTGCCGTTGCAAGTGCGTTGAATGCGGGCGGAATTCCAACCTCTCCAATATTCGCTCTTGCTATTTCAACTCCGTTGAGATAACAAACAAATGCATCATCGTAATCTGCACTCAATAACATAAAGCCAACATCAGATGCGTCGGTTAGATTGAATGTAGTTCTGGCGAAAACAGAAGTAGCAGGACCTGTTATATCAGTAAGATCATCACCATCCCCATAGCCAATGCCGCCAGCGCCTGCACTCCATGCACTATCGTTGAAATCAATTTGATTCCAATCGACGGAAGGCTGTGATGTGGGAACAATGTAGGTCCACGAATTCCATGGAAACACAGGCACCTCGAAATGATCGATGTTACCTCCGGATGGCAACCTGTTTTTTCCAGAGGCAAATACCAGCAATCTGCCTCCCGAACTGAGAGAAAATTCAGGCAACTGCCATTGTCCGGCATTTTCGATTCTATCACCCACACTATACCCCCCCAAATCAATGGAAGAACTTCCTGAGTTGTACAATTCAAACCAATCTGAGTATTCGCCATCTTCATCAGTGATGGTATTCATATTGGTAATCTGAACTTCGTTGATCACAATCTGTGCATGTATCGTTGCAGCAAACAACAGCATGAATTGCAATAGAAGAAATTGAAATCCTTTCTTATATTTTGATGTGTTAAACTCCATTTGATTAGTGCGCGATAACTAGTTTAAGATTTTTGATATCAATATTGTGGGCGATTGTGAGGATATACAATCCTGTGCTCAATTTAGCTGTTGGTATTTCGAAATTAGAATGACCTCCTGAATTGTATTCTGAAATGGTCTCGCCGGCCAGGTTGCTAATCTTAAGATTCAAATCAAAAGCCGGTAAGCCTTTTAGCATCACAACCTGATTCGCTGGTTGCGGATAAAGATTCAATGTTCCAAAAATATTTTCTTGTACCGTGGTGCATTCAATAACCTCCATGAGCAATGAATCGGAATAACCGCAACCAAACTCATTGAATACATCAAGAGAAATTAAATGTGTGCCAATCTCAAACTGGTCATCCGTCAGCACCGCATATTGTGTTTGAGTGCCATCGGACCAATTGTAATCAACCATTGATTCCGGGCCTTCTATTTGTACCATAAACTCGTCGCAAACTGTAAAATTTTCGCCAAGTTCAAAAACCGGTGCGGGCAATTCTTCCACTTCCACTGTTTCAATGATGGCGCAATCGACATCGTCAATAACATAAAAATGATATACCCCGGGAGGAAGATTACTCATCGAAGTCTCTTCAACCACCGATGAATCCGGCATCAACCAGAAATAGACATAAGGAGCGGTCCCACCAGCGAACTGAGTGCTCACGGAACCATTCATAAATTCCGGACAGGTTGGCTGGGCAGTGCTTGCGAATAAAAACGGATCCGGACCGGATACTTCATAGGTTGCTTCAAGTTGATTTCCACAAGCATCGATGGCAATGAGGTTATAAATTCCATTGTTCACTTCATAGGGATGATAATCGTTCGATGAATATCCATTATTGCTTGTCCAGGTCGGTAAATAATTAAGTCCCCAGCCTTCAATGAATGTCACTATAAGTCCCTGAGGAATGGTGCCAACGCCAGCAGGACAGATCTGGTCATTCACCTCAGAAAAGATTTGCGGTTCGTCTTCAAATGGCTTCACAGACAAAACAATTTCACCTGATTCTCCGGCATAACCATCAATCTGAATAAAACATTCTGTGCCTGCAGGCAAACAATTCACGTAACAACGTGAAGCCTGCAGATGAAAAGTGACCTCTCCACTGCAGTCGATAACATCACTGTAGATAAGCGGATCGTTATTTACCGGTTGAACATAAAGATCATATGCGCCATCCGGCCCCTGCAAAGCAACAGTTACTTCTTCGGGCCAACCGCCCGGTGTAAAAGTGATACTAACCTCATCCCCGGTAGCAAGTTCCAACGGCCAGTTTGCATAATTCCCTTCATAAAAAGTATAATCTTCGGATACTCCGTTGATGGTAACAGTTATGAAACCGTCATTCCATCCATCTCCGTAAGAATCGAATCCTTCGAGTAAAAAAGAGCAGGTATTGATTCCACTTAAACATGCACCGTCCATGGTATCATAAAGATCCTGACAATCCTGTGTCCAGCCCGACTCACAGCACTGAGGTAATTCGGAAATTACATTCTCGAAGGCAGCTGATGCTCTATCAACACAAGACGGAATTCCCTCTGCACATTCACTGATACCGCTATCGCCCCAATAGTCGTCATTGGCAGCGACAAGAATAAAATTCTCCATACTGCTGCAGTCATCAGTAACCCAAACGGCCATTTGAGTATTGATATAAGTTCCATTGTGAACCGTTGAAATTTCATATGAACCGTCATCAGGAACAGTGAAGCGCGCCCATACAGTTTTATTTACTTCATCTGCGCACCATGTTCCGGAAGCCGTGCAATGACCATGAAAAGGATGAATTTCATTGAGTTGGGTATAACAATTGACATTGTTGAGATCAAAGGCAGAAGACAACCCCGGAGTGATAACCGCAGCATTACACGGACTATCGTATGGCCCCAGCGGACTAACTCCGGCCTGAAATGTCCAGGCGTTGCCTATACCGGTTCCCTGATACAAACCTACAAGGCTGCCATCAACAAACATTTCAAACCACAGACCGCCATCACCCCAGTCATCTACGAAGTAAAGCGTGTAGAACTCACCATCGTTCAGGCAGATATCATCCACCTGAATAACCGTGTTGCTGGGATAAGCAGTTTCTGTGCCGTAAGCGTTGGCTTCACCACCGCCGCCACAACCAACCGCCTCCAGGTTACTGCCCCACGCGATGGTGCCATCACCGCAGGCGTTGGTACCGGGAACAATTTCCCAATACGTTTCATACCCCCATGGATCTGTATATATTTCCATGGACAGCGTCAACTGTCCAGGTTCGCATTGCGCCCTGGTACTAACGCCCGCCAGCAACCATGCCATAGCAAAGGCAATCAAAACCTTGAAATTAATCTGCATATTCAGTTTTAAACGGTAAAATTTCCGGCGCGTTATATAAAGCCCGTGTTACTCTATTTTAAACCGAAAGTAACGCAAATCAACCTCAACGTTGACAGGACTATTCCAGAGAATTATCAAAACAGGTCACTTGGTATCTTTCATCGGGCAGGTCGAAACGCCAAAAATTGAGTACAGTGGGCAGATACTTACCAGACTGGTTAGGACGAATACTCCGGCAAGAATCAGCAATACAAGTCCCAAAGTTCCGGAAACAGTTTCGGTGAAATAAAGCAGTGCTACAATTGCTGCAATGACAAGACGTACAATCCTGTCGGTTGATCCCATGTTTTTTTTTCATAATACTTTTATTTATTGAATTATTAGAGCGATCATCCAGACAATGGCAATGCATAAAATGCACACCGCAACCAATTTGATTATTTTATTGCCTTTCATAACCGACGCAAAGAAATCTAGACCGTTCAGTGAAAAGCGGTGACCAAAGTCACCACAAGCAAAACGCATTCACTTATTGAGCCAACTCTATGCCCTCCGAATTCAAAATCAATTTGCCACTTTTTTCAATTTTCTTCAACAATCTGCTTACCACTTCACGAGCTGTACCAAGCTCATTGGCTATTTCCTTGTGCGATAGGTCAACATGATTTTTACCTGTAATAAGCATGCGCTCACGCAAAAAAATCCACAAGCCGTTGATCAAGCCTATGATAAAGCAGATGATTGATTGTTTCTACAAGCTCATTGTAACGAAGATCGTACTGACCATAGAACATTACATTCAGCTCGGGGAATTCTTTGATCCATCTTACAACAGCATCCGAAGGCATCAGCAAGAGTGTTGACTTCTCCTCGGCAATTGCCATGATTTTACTCTTCTCGTGATGGATGCATGATGAGAAAGACATGATACAACTTTGTTCAGGTTGTATATAATAAAGCAAAAGATCTTTGTCTTCGAGTCGCCTGTATACCTTGACAAGACCTAAAAGTACCAGTGGAACTACCTTGAGATACTGCCCGTCACGCACAAGTTCTGCTCCTGCCTCTACCTCCACAAGTTTGCAATGATCGGCCATCTGAGCGATAAGTTCATTTCCCAAATAGCCGAAACGTGATTTTAGTTCTTTGTAAATTTCTGTCATAGGATTCAGACCGGAAAGTTAGTCAGAATCCTTGACCTTTTGCGGCTTATTTCGTTTACACCGCTCACTACAATAGACAACGTTTTCCCAATTGCGTTCCCACTTTTTACGCCAGTTAAATGACAATCCACACGTTTTGCAAAACTTTTGTGGCAGATCCGATTTCTTAACTCCACGCATGGCTCAATTGCGTTTCTATTTTTTTCCAATAGTTAAAAAATCCGGGAGTTCCGCTAAACATGTATTCAGAGAGAAAATCTCGTTTCTCTTCAATTCCGGAATAAGCATTCAGAGGATGTTCCTTATACACAAAAGTTGCGTTAGGCTGAAGAGTTTTCAGCTCAGAAAACTCTCCGGTAAAAACTCTGATACCCTCAATATTCTTAGTCAATGCCAGCATAAAATTCATGCTTTTGCCGCTGATGGGGTATTTGGCAAAAATGGATGGCTCCAGCAATAAGACTCTACCAGCAGCTTCACCGGCATGCCAGGTAGGATCGAGATTATACCAGTTATAAATCAAAACCTTTTTTTCATTCAACGATACCGAGCCATCGCCGGCAGGCAACTGACAAACTAGTTCGGGCTTCGTCAAAGACTTCAATTTATCGGGACATGTCATATCATCAAACTGATCATAACCAACATCCAGAAAAGTTGACCTTTGAAACGTATTACAATACTTATTGATATTCTCCTGATTGGCAAAATATTTTTTCTGGCTGAATGTACCACAAACCCATTGCCAGCTGCAAGCGTTACTTGCCCAATCAGCATCCAACAAATGATAATACATCCATTTGGCAGGAGTCAGCCATTTGCTTTTACCAACATTGCATGCAATGGAAGCTACATACATGCGCAAGTGGTTGTGCATATATCCAGTTTCATAAAGTGTTTGAATACCTTCATCTACTGCCTCTATTCCAGTTCTGGCATCATCCATCGCTGAAGGCAGCTGATCGTGATCAGTTTGACGCTGCACATTCTTAATGTCATCGTTAATCTTCTCTCCAAGTATTTGCCATATTCTCTGAAAATATTCGCGCCAGCAAATTTCCTGTACCAATTTCTCGCACTCCAGCCAGGAATATCCGCGATCTCTCAACGAATAAAAAACTTGTTTTCCCGAAATAACACCCCTCGATATATAGGGCGAGAGCCTGGTGACATGGCCGTTTAAAAAATTACGATCGCTCGCATAAGCCTTTGGGTCGATGCTCCTCAATCGACTTAATATCTCATTGTAATCAGTCGGAAAAAAATTGGTCATCGCTTACTGATTTTGTTCCCGGTGATTATCCGTTGTCTCGTGCAGCGGAATCTGTCGATGTCCTCAGAACGCAATCTAAAATGTTTCTGACTGACACCGGAGTTGACTCTTTTCCTCCACAAATTGAAACTCTTCCGTTTCAAATGTTGGCGCATGAGAGCAATCACATCACTTTCTGAAAGTTGAAACTGAGCCAGTATAGCCTCGAATGGAGTCCTATCCTCCCAGGCCATCTCAATTACTCTGTCAATGTCAAGTTCGTTCATAGTGTATTCAAATATTTTTCAGCGCGATCTAACAAGATGTTTCTCTTTTCTGCCGGCCACTTATCGAAGGCGCTCAAAAGCATATTCAGCCTGGGGTTGGAAGAAAAGAAGGTTCTGTGCACGTGCATGAAACGCCAGAATAACGCATCCCAAATTTCTGCCCACTCACCTCCTTTGGGATAATTACTCATTTTAAAAATATAATTTGATCCACTGATATATGGCTTTGTGCACATCAAACCACCATCAGCAAATTGTCCCATGCCATATACATTCGGCACCATCACCCAATCATAAGAATCAATGTACATGTCCATAAACCATGTATATACTTCATCGGGATCAAATTCACATAGCAGCATGAAGTTGCTGAGAATCATCAATCTTTCTATGTGATGATTGTATCCAGATTTAAGTAATTTCCTGATGGTTTGATCCACAGGTAAAATTCCTGTTGACGCAGAATAAAACGAAGCAGGAATCTTTCTTCTGAATCCCCAGAAGTTCTTGGTTCTCTGATATGATCCTTTGCGCAAATAAATCAACCTAATGAACTCTCTCCAACCAATGACTTGTCGTATAAAGCCTTCCAGACTGTTCAGCGGGATTTCGTTTTGCTCGGCATAATCAAGTGTCCATTGCAATATATCACCGGGCGAAATCAAGCCGACATTGAGCATAGGCGTTATGACCGCATGATGCAAGGCATTTTCTTCCGATACGATGGCATCCTCAAACTCACCAAATTCAGAGAATCGCTGATCCAGAAAAACCTTAAACCAGCTTTCAGCCTCCTTATGTGTCACAGGATATAAAATCGATTCGCTGAGTTCACCGGGATTATCAGGAAATTGGGTCTTCACATATTCCAAAGCCTCTTTATGAAATTCGTTCTGTGCAGAGAAATTCAATTTGGGAGGAGTCTTTGTTGACGGGTACTTTTTTCGGTTCTCACTGTCAAAACTCCATTTTCCACCTATTGGACGATCCTCACCATCCATCAATATCTGGAATTTTTTTCTCTGCTGGATATAGAAATCCGTTTGAAAAAATTTCCTGGAGTCTGGTTTATAGCTGGTAGCAAAACCTTGCGTGTCCAAAAAAAGCAGAGACTCATGGCATAAATAATTCAACCCAACCTCTAAAATCGTTTTCTTGATTCGTTTTTCGAGCCAGTTATCGCAAGTGTTGAACCACTCAAAACGATCGTAGCCATTTAGCTTGAGCTTTCGGATGAGCTCACAAACATCATTCTGAGGCGATGAGCTTTCTATATAATTGCATTCAATATTCGATTCTGACAAAAAGTGCTCATATGCCTTCATCGATGCCCTGTGAAAAGCGAGCTTTTGTTTATGAAAATTAAACTGCACGAAGAAGAGATATTCTTCCACCAGAAATACAGTTTTTCCTGCTAGAATCTTAGATTCTTTAAAAAGTTGATGCGGGAAAATCAAAAACGCGGTCTTGCCCATACCCCTTTATAACAATCGAATAAATCTTCCGTTCAGAAATCACAAATACTCTACCAGCCTTTTCAATGAATATCAAAGCAATTTCATATTTCGCAGTGCAGTTAATAAGACTTTAAAAGTGGGAGTCAGGATTGGCCGTTCAATTCAAAATTTTATGATTTGGCACGATTCTGTATTAATTTGCAACATGATACGTTTGTCTATCTTTATTGCTCTATCACTTTTTCTTTTGCAATGCAAAAAGGCAAAAAATGCCTCGAAGGAACCTGAAAAAAAACCTAACACAGAAATCACGAACGAAAAACCACCCCAGAAACTCATGACCATTCATGGCAGCATGAGCTATGAATGGCCGGGCAGCACAGATCCTTATGATGTGCTGGACATCAAAGTCAAAGGTGATACGCTCGCTGTAATTGTCCAGTATGGTGGCGGATGTGAGCCTCATGACTTTCAGATGCATCACAACATGCGTTGGATGAAAAGTCTGCCTCCACAGTTGAATCTTTATCTGGAGCATGAAAGCAACAATGATATGTGCCGGGCTATGATCACCCATACCCTTCATTTCGATCTGAGCACTTGCAGATATTCCCCGGGGAAATCAGTCATTTTCATACTGAACGGCGATCGGGAGAGAAAAGTCGAGTACAATTATTGATAATCCGAAAATATATTCTGCCGAAGCAAACCAAGGATAGGTTAGAATTGTTTTTTTGAGATAAGTCTGTTCGGATGCAACTTTGTCCATGAAACTATAAGTAATTGAAATGATTCGACCTTTTTTAGCACTCGTGGGTTTGCTATGCTTTGTAAATGCATACAGCCAAGTCAGTTATGGTGGCGAGCCTTATAACTGGAACTCCAAAGAAATATCTAACGTTATTCCATTCGAGCGCATGGCGGAAGTGGACGTTGCGGTGCTGGCTGCCGAAGATGCCATTACCGATCAGTTCAAGGATCTGCCTTACCGTTTCGGATATGAGCATGAAGTAAGTCTCAATAAAAACAATTCAGGATTTGCATTTACAGACGAGGTATCAGGTATGAAAATCTGGCAACTGGGTATTCATTGCCCTGGCGCACTTTCAGTTTCATTGAGGTTTGACCAGTTTCGCGTTCCTAAAGGCGGACAGGTATTTATCTGGTCGGCCGACAGAAAGGAGTTTATTGGTTCATTCGATCACCGAAGCAACAAAGAAAGCGGTATACTGGCCACCGGTTTGGTTCACGGAGAGCAAGTAGTGGTGGAATACATGATACCAACTCATCTCCAGGATGACTGCGCGTTAGAGGTAGGTCTTGTTGTTCATACGTATAGATCATTCGTCAACAGCCCGTTTCTGGAAGATGCACTTCAGGCAGCCAGAGGTCCATTCGGAGATTCGGGAAGTTGTGAGGTCAACGTCAATTGTCCCGAAGGAGAGGACTGGCAGGTAGAAAAGAGGGCAGTTGCTGTTATTGTTTCCGGAGGTTCCGGGATATGTTCAGGTGCGCTGGTGAATAACACGCTCAATGATGGAACTCCATACTTTCTGACAGCAAACCACTGTCTAGGCGGCAATACAGGCAACTGGGTTTTTTATTTCAACCATGAGTCGACCAATTGCAACGGCAGCACCGGACCAACCAATCAATCTATTTCCGGTGCAGAGGTAGTTGCGAACAGTTCCGCGAGCGATTTTGCTCTTTTGTTGCTGGATGACACACCTCCGGCATCTTACAATGTTCAGTATGCAGGCTGGGATGCAACAGATGCCGAAACTGTAGAAAATGCATGCTGCATTCATCATCCCGGTGGTGATGTGAAGAAGATTTCATTCGAAGAAGATGAACCATACCATGATTTTGCAGCAGGCGCTCAGGTTTGGTGGGTTGATGACTGGGAACTTGCCGTTACTGAGGGTGGCTCTTCAGGTTCACCTTTGTTCGATCAGGAACATAGAATCATCGGACAACTTTATGGCGGCGCAAGTGCTTGCATCGGATCCAATGGAAACGGTCAGTTCGATTATTACGGCCGCTTTGGAGTGGGTTGGGATTATGGCAACAGCTCCTCTTCAAGATTAAGAGACTGGCTTGACCCCAACAATACAGGTGTTCTTGTGATGAATGGTTACCCGGATGGTTTTGTCGCGGCCGAATATGACGCAGCTGCAGGTTCGATTGGCAATATTTCAGCTGCTAACTGTACCTCAAACCTGAATCCAACTTTCGTACTTACCAATGAGGGAATTCAAAATCTGACGTCCTGCACCATCAGTTATCAGTTAAACAACGGTAACATTGTGTTGCTGAACTGGACAGGAAATCTTTCACCGGACGATAGTGAGGTCGTTAATCTTCCAACCATCGTTGCTTCCAATGGCAACAATACCCTGACTGTATGGGTAAGCAATCCCAACGGACAAACAGATGGCGCAGAAAGCAACAATGAAACCAGCTTTTCTTTCACCGCTATTACCGGAACTGCTTACGATGTGAACATCATGATCAACTTTGATAATTATCCCGAAGAAACATCATGGATCTTGTACAATATGAGCAATCAGGTTTTGTTCAGTGGTCAAGGCTACGCTAATCAGTCCGACGGAAGCACAATCAATATTCCGGTTTGCCTCACCGAAGGCTGCTATGAATTCGTTATCGCAGACAGCGAAGGTGATGGTCTTTGCTGCCAGTATGGACTAGGTGAATATGAAGTTACCAATCAATTCGGACAAACCGTCGCTGAAGGTGATGAATTTGATGAAGAAGAAATAACTGAATTTTGTATATCCGCGACGAATACCAAAGAATTCAACGCTCCTGTTTTCAGCGTATTCCCCAATCCGGCATCAAACTTTGTGAATGTGCGTTCCGGTGGGGTCATTACCAGCATTGTGATTCGTGATGTAACAGGCCGACTGTTGCAAACAATCGTGCCGTTCACCAATATCGCAGAAATCAATACATCATCTCTTGCCGATGGTGTTTATAGCATATTTATTGAGACTGAAGCAGGCTCAGGTAGTTCAAAACTCATCGTACGCAAATAATAATTTCAAGCCGGAGGCCGCATCATTGCGGCACTCCTTGAAAAACAGGAACAGCTACCAAACAAAAAACATGGTGTGAATAAAAGGCCGTTTACAACGGCCTTTTTGCTTTTACCAGTTCAGCCTTGAGGATAATTTCGGCAGTTCATTACGTTTTCGACTATTCACAATGCTTGAGCAAATCTTTCAAAATCAATGGGGATTAACATTCATCGTCATATGCATCCTGGGATGGATAATTCAGTTAACATACCTTCTGGGCTACTTCAGACTTTCTATTGCCGGTAAGAAAAATCCAGATAAAAAAACACATCCTGTATCCGTCATCATCTGCGCAAGAAATGAAGAGAAGAATCTGATGAACAATCTGCCTGTCATCATGGACCAGAATCACCCTGACTTCGAGGTAATTATTGTGAATGACAGCAGCTGGGATGATACCGGCTCGATTCTCAAAGCATATTCGCTGAGGTATTCCAATCTGAGGGTGGTAAGTCTTGATGAAGAAAAGCAGAATATGCATGGTAAAAAATTTGCGCTTACGCTCGGAATCAAGGCCGCAAAGCATGATATTGTGCTCCTTACAGATGCTGATTGTGTTCCAAGTTCTCCTCATTGGATTACAGAAATGACATCCGGCCTGACCGATAAAAAACAAATTGCACTTGGGTTCTCACCCTATCTGAAATACCCGGGATGGCTCAACAGAATTATTAGGTTCGACACGCTTAACATCGCAGTTCAATACCTTGGATTCGCTGAATCAGGAAAGCCATACATGGGCGTTGGAAGGAATCTGGCCTACAACAAAGAAATCTTTTTTAAAGTGGGTGGTTTCAAAAACCATTACAGCATTGCCAGCGGTGATGATGACCTATTCATCAATCAGGTGGCAGGATCAACCAATACGATCACTGTCACCAATCAGGAATCTCAAACCATGTCAGAACCAAAAAAAACATGGAAAGATTGGTTCATTCAAAAGCGCAGGCATTTTACTACAGCTCCTCTCTATAAACCAGAGCATAAACGCATGCTCGCGATCTGGCCCCTTTCCTTTCTCCTCATGTTCACAGGATTTTTTGGCGCCCTGTTTTTCCAAACAGGACTGTTGTTAGTAAGTGTTTTGGTGTTCTTAAGATACATCGTTCAAATCGCTATTTTGCACAAGGTTTCCAATCGTCTGTCTCAAAGCAAAGACATTGTCTGGCTTTCACTACCTCTGGAGATCCACCTGCATTTCCTTAATCTCGGCTTGTACATTACCAACCTTATGCGAAAACCTCAAAAATGGAATTAATCGAACATTTATCAGAAAAAGGCCAATACGACTATAAACTCGTACAAAAGGCACTTCACGAAAAAGATCAAAAAGCCTATGCTGAATTGATGCAGCGCTATCGTGAACCGATTTATTTCATGCTGCTCAAAATGGTCAATAACAAGGATGATGCTGATGATTTGACCATTGAAGCGTTTGGCAAAGCTTTCAAACGATTAGAGCAATACACTCCTCAGTTTGCCTTCTCTACCTGGCTATTCAAGATAGCCTCCAACAACTGTATCGATTATATCCGAAAAAAGAGAATCCGCGCCATTTCGATTGATCAGGGCTTCACTACTGATGATGGTGACACCATTGAAATCAGTATCAAAGACAGCGTACTGGATCCAGCTGAAGCGTTGCAAAAAGAGGAACGCATTCTCAAGATGCGCGAAATTGTTGACAAACTAAAGCCCCGATACAGGAAGCTGGTAGAATTGAGGTATTTCGATGAAATGGCATACGAAGAAATTGCTGAAGAGCTTAAATTACCCTTGGGCACTGTAAAAGCGCAGTTGTTTCGCGCAAGAGAATTTTTGTTTCAAATGATGCAGAATACCAAGGATAACTTCTAAAGTGACCGGGCAGGATTTCTGATGGAAATAATCCTCAAATATTTTCCGGATTTAACGAACGGACAAAAGATCGCTTTCTCCGCTTTGCAGAGCCTTTATGAGGAGTGGAACGCCCAGATTAATGTAATCTCAAGAAAAGATCTCGATCAACTTTATGAAAGGCACATTCTGCATAGTCTGGCCATTTACAAGTTTATACAGTTCAAATCCGGGACGTCTGTTCTTGACATAGGAACTGGTGGCGGATTTCCGGGCATACCCTTGGCAATCATGCAACCTGATGTAAAATTTTTACTCACCGACTCTATTGGTAAGAAAATCAAGGTAGTCGATACTATTGCTTCATCTATTGGTGCAATGAATATTACCAGTCGTCATATCCGCTCTGAGCAGGTCAGGGAAAAATTCGATTTTGTTGTGAGCAGAGCTGTCGCAGAGATGAAAGAGCTGCTTGCCTGGAGCAATGGAAAAATAAAAAAGGACCAGATCAACGCTCTGCCAAACGGATTGATCTGCCTGAAAGGAGGGGATCTTGCTACAGAACTGAAAGGTCTTCGCAGGGATATTGAAATCTATCCCCTGACCGACTGGTTCGAGGAGGAATTTTTTCTAACAAAAAAGTTGGTTTATGTGCCCTTGGTCTGAATGACTGATTGCCTTAACTCCGGAAAATCACAAGACAAATTTCAAATGGCTGAAAATCAGCGACTGATTAGCCGCAAGACTTTATTACATTCGCACCGCTCTCGGCCAATGACCCGCAAAGCAACGTCAGAACAAGTTGCTGCGACTTATCCGATAGCAAATCCACTTATGATGAAGCATCTTTACCAGGTTGTAATGGTATGTATCTTAGGTCTGGTTGCCGTTTCTGGAAGCGCGCAGCTTGCTAACCCATGGTACCATGTCGAAACAATTGTCCATAACAATGGCGACTACGGAGAAGCAGGGCATGACCTTTCGGGTTATGTAACCTATCGAGTTTATGCCCAGTTTGTCAACAGTGACAACTATCTTACGGCAATATTTGCTTCTGAGTATGATGCCGATTGTGTGCAAGACTTAGACTCTGTGTGCACTTTTAATTTTCCATGCGGCCTTTTTCAACATGAATTTGGCGACGTTTTCGGTTTCAACGAGGTTTGCCTGTATCCCGCCATCATTCCAACAAGTCAATATGACTCATTCATCACCATTGGTCAGGAATGTTCTGCCCAGGTAACTACCGATTTTATCAATTATCTCGGCCTTTGTAATGATTGGCAAACTGATTTTGAAGGTCCGGCCGACGCCAACTATTATGACGGCGCAAGCATGGCCTGGGATGAAGGCGCTGTTTTTGCCGCTCCTTCTTATTCTGGTTATCCGACTTCTTTATCAGCAG
>JBEIHH010000075.1:0-15554 GCA_040381475.1 Crocinitomicaceae bacterium
ATCGCTCGTTCTTCCAGATAAACCATTTCTCCGTTTGAGTTGTTTAAAATGATTTTCACCGGTAACTTGGAAGGAAGAGTGAAAGTCAGATTGAGCACACCATCTCCTGGATTGGGGAAAAAGGAAATCTGATCTGGAATAAGTGTATTTGTTGATTTTATGGTCGCTCCGTTGTCATTCAGTTTGCGAACATCTTCATCAGAGATTTCAGAGATCTGTATTTTGATGACCATTGATTCGCGATTGCTATCCATTCTTTCCAGCTCTCTTTCAATCCGCTCTCTTTCGTTGTCTAATCTGTCTTGTTCCCGATCCAGATTCTGAAGTAGCTCTTCCATTCGCTGCTCAACATCTTCTTCGTCCATATCGAATTCGTAATCATAGAGGAAATTGCCTCCTTCATCCATTCCCTTGAAATCATGAAATATTCTGAAATCATTGAACCCGCTAATACTGCGTTTGCCGATTTCACCGGAAATTTCTTTTTGTTTACCATTGCGCAGAATGCTGAGTTGAATATTTTCTGCTGGCTTCATTTTGCTTACTTCTTCTGCGAGTTCATCAAAATTCTTAACGGAAACACCGTTTACTGATAATATGACGTCACCATTAAGCAAGCCCATTTTTTCAGCGGATGTGCCTTCTTCAACATTGATGACAACGCCTGAGTTGTTCTCTTGATCTGCCGGAGTCACGCCCAGAAAAGCGGTTTCTTGCACGGCAAGACCTTCGCCATTCCAACTGAAGGGCTGGCTGATTTTCATGCTGTCGTCAGGTAAAAGACAACCTGGTGATGGCGGGCAATAAATAGTGATAGAGTCGGGGCTAAATCTGAAATTGTAATGAGGAATTGCCGGTATTTCTGGTATACGAGGTATTTCTGGAAGAGCGGGTATTTCAGGCATAATGAATGGCCACGAGTTCATCATTGCCTTCTCCCCCAATTCCACTTTGAATTTTTTCTCTTTGTTATCGCGTTTTATAGTGATGTTGATTTTATCACCCGGATTTTTTGACTGTACGTATTCGATTACACCCTGAACATCATTTATCTCGCTTTTATCCAAGCGAATGATAATGTCACCTGCCTCCAGACCGCAAATTTCAGCGGGTGAGCCTTCTATAACTTCTGAAATAGTTACTTCTTCCTGATTATAATTGACCTCCTGTTTTAACATCACTCCAAGATAAGTCTTATTTTCCATCCGGGGTGCAGGCGCAAATTCAGGAAACATTTCCTGTTCACTGCCAGGGGCAAAAAACAAATTCATGCTTTCCTGATTTTTGCTGTCTTCAGATTTGTCGATTCTGATTTCGATATCCTGACCAGGCTTGAGCTGTCCGAACTCGTCCAGTATTCCCATTTCCATGAGAATACCCTCTATGTTTTCGCCATCCTTCAGGACGATTTCCCTTGACTCTTCGGATTCTACCCCGTTGACATTGCGGCGAATTTGTATTTGCGCCTTGTTTTGAGCATATGTTACAGTGCTCATCAATGAGAGTAGCGCCAAAGCGAGCAATGAAAAACTTCTGGTCATCATGTTCTTTGATGTATTAACTGAAAGCGAATTTACGATTGACAGTTGCTGAAGGCTGTTAAAGCCTCTAAAAGAGTGTTAATCACCTAATTCTCTTCCCTGAAGAACCACATCATATAACGTGGAATCAGGTGTACATCCTTATAGTAGAAGTGAATGATGTCTTCGTAGCAATAGTCCAGAATGGCCATGCGCATTGCGCCTTCCTGACACAAACCAACACCATGTCCAAATCCCTGACCCATGAATTTCACTTCTTCAGGAAGATGATCAATTGTAAAGGTTGTTGACTTCAATTTAAGTTCTTCCCTCATGGTTCGCAGCGGAATACACAGGCTGCTGTCCACACAGTACATGAGTTTTTGTCTTTTGTAAAGGTCAAAATCATGGTCAAGTGAGGCTTCTCCGGATGAATTTCTTTTATTCCTGATGTAGTTGTTCCATTTATCACATGGAATGGTCTTTTCCCAGTTACTATGTGGCATATCAACACAAAATGTATCGGGTCTGCCAACGAGATAGGACATGGGTTTGCTCCAGACGTCCTCGGCATTTATGGTTTTCCCGCCACAGTTGCTGTGAAATGCAGCGGTAATGAGATTGATGTCATGATCCACAATTACAAGATCTCTGGTTGTTTCAGCAGCCACAGCCGCCATTGGCTCCGAACGCGGCCTGCCATGATAAACCTGGCAATGTGTTGCATCACACAACTCGAAACCTTCTGCCTGATGTCTCACTTTGTTATTTAGTGCATAAGTCCTGCTGATGACTGCCTGAACCTTGTAGTATTCCAGTTCATTGCCCTTCCCACTTTCAGCTTCAATAACTCCGCTCACATATTCTTCAATGTCCACCCTGTTCGCGAGTTGAAGTCTTCCGTTGTACCCGAAGGCAATCAGTTCTCCGGTATAAATCCGGCCACTTGGTTTTTGACCTGCTGGAAGAACTTTGAATGAATTATCACCCGTTCCCGTGAACTCGATCCGCTGACAGGAAGCATAGTTTTTACCTTCAAAAAAGACATTGACTTTTCCCGACGCGGCAGTTATGTCGGCCGATTGTCCCTGCTGAATTTCAAAGATGGTGTCGTCTGAACAGGTTACGTAATAGTTACCTGAGCTTACAGTGATTGTTGCCCTGAGATACTCGCTTCCATAATGAAGACCAATCAGAATGGGTTCAGCTGAGGCTGAAATGGAAAGGAACGAAAAGAAGGTGAACAGTAAGCTACGCATCCTGCCACGAAAATAGATGGGCAGATAGAGTGGTTATTTTCGACCCGAAAGAATTTTCAACATGGCACTTGCAGTTCTTTGCGACGCACCGGGACCACCCAGCGTATTGTGCATTTCTGCATAATCACTCTTCATTCTGTTAATCCTTTTTTCATCATAAAGTAAAGAGTGCAACTCTTCAGCAATAGCATTCACGTTCATTTCGTCTTGGATTAACTCCTTAACGGCCTCACGATTCAGAATGAGATTCACAAGGGATATGTATTTGATTTTTACGAGCTTGCGCGCAATCAGGTATGAGATTTTATTGCCTTTATAGCAGACCACCTGGGGCAAGCTGAAAAGTCCGGTCTCCAGAGTTGCTGTGCCACTGGTAACTATACCGGCACGGGCATGCAACAGCAGATCGTAAGTTTTTCCTTGTAAAACAGTGAATTTTTTTTTCTGAATGAACGAATTGTAGAATGAAAGTTCCTGTCCCGGTGCAGCGGCGACAATGAACTGAAAGTCGCTAAACTTTTCTGCGACCTGAAGCATCACAGGAAGCATCGTGGCTATTTCCTGTTTGCGGCTTCCCGGTAAAAGAGCAATGACAGGGCGTTCGTCTAGATGATTCTCTGATTTAAATTTTATTTCATTTTTTTCACGGGCACTGATCACGTCAAGTAATGGATGCCCGGTGAATGTCACTTCGTACTGGTATTTGTTATAAAATTCCTTTTCAAAAGGCAATACGACGAACATGTGATCGACATTTTTTTTGATGCCATGAATTCTGCTCTCTTTCCAAGCCCATATCTGAGGAGAGATATAATAAAACACCTTGATGCCCTGCAGATGAGCCCATTCAGCGATGCGCAAATTGAATCCCGGATAATCAATCAACACAATCGCATCGGGTCTGAATTCAAGTATGTCTTTTTTGCAGAAGGCAATATTGCGCAGGATGGTTCTGATATTGAACAACACTTCAACGAACCCCATGAAAGCAAGTTCACGATAGTGTTTAATCAAAGTCGCACCTTGGGCCTGCATAAGATCTCCTCCCCATGCGCGAATTGAAATATCCGGCTGTGAAGCGCGCAATTCGCGGATCAGATTTGATCCATGCAAATCTCCCGATGCTTCACCCGCGATGATGTAGAGTTTCACGATTTAAAATAGTTAGTAAAGCCATGCAACTGCGATGACGGCAAGAACAAGAACAGCGATGATTCCTTTGCAAAATTGCTGATAATCCAACCGCATGAATACGAAAAAGAGTATAACATCGATGAGCATGGAGAATGTCACAATTCTGCTTTGAAAATCTTGAACACCGAGGAATATCCCATTGTAAAATTCACCAAAGCTGATATGATTGATGTATGCAAATCCAAATCCGAAAAGGAGAAAACCCAACACTGCTCCTATAATGCCGGTTCCCATACCTATCCATACATTATCCAGTTTGCTCTTGATCATAATTTCCAGTTTTGAAGGTGTTTTATGGAATGATAAGCTGTCAGGTCGTAATGAACGGGCACAACTGAAACAAAATTGTTTTTGAGCGCAACTTCGTCTGTGTCTTCTCCATTGTCCAGTAATTTGAACTCACCTGTAAGCCAATAGTAGTCCTTTCCGGCAGGATCTTGTCTTACGTCAAAATTATCTTCCCAATATGCCTTCGATTGGCGACATACTTTGATACCATGCAATTCAGAATACAACCCTTTCGGAATATTGACATTGAGACAAACACCTTCCGGTATGCCTGACTCGAGTGCATTGCTTACAAGTGTTTCTACTATGCGCATCGAGGCACCAAAATCTGCCTCTGCACTGTGGTCGAGTAGTGAAAACCCGATCGATGGAATGCTTTCGACCGCTCCTTCCATAGCCGCAGACATGGTTCCACTGTAGATGACGTTGATAGAAGAATTGGAGCCATGATTGATGCCCGAAACTACCAGATCCGGCTTGCGGTGCATCACGCGGTAGATAGCCAGTTTCACGCAATCAACCGGAGTTCCGCTGCATGAATACGCTGCAATAACAGGTAAATCATATTTGACAGGAAAAAGCCTAAGCAAGTTGTTTATTGTAACTGCATGCCCCATACCCGATTGCGGTTTATCAGGAGCTACGACCACCACATCTCCGAACGGCAGAACAGCTTCGGTTAAAGACAAGATCCCTTTGGAAAAAACACCGTCGTCGTTTGTGACCAGTATGAGCGGACGTTTTGTTTCTGAATGCATGGGGCAAACTTACCACATCACCAGAATACCTGCGAGATGTATTATTAAACTAAACGGTATCATTTTTACGTCCATCTTTGCCACTCAAATTATCATATGAACTCTTTTATTGTTGACGGAATCAGAAGCCCGATAGGGAATTTTGGCGGATCGCTGGCACCTGTTCGCGCTGATGACCTGGCGGCCGCTGTTATCGCAGAATTGATCAGAAGAAATTCATCTCTTGACACAAAGACTATCGCGGATGTAATTTTAGGTTGCGCCAATCAGGCAGGTGAAGACAACCGCAATGTTGCCCGAATGGCACTGCTGCTTGCCGGTTTGCCCGTGTGTGTTCCGGGAGAAACTGTCAACAGGTTGTGCGCATCAGGCATGTCTGCAGTTATGAGCGCTGCGCGAGCGGCGCATGCAGGAGAAGGCGATGTTTTCATTGCCGGTGGTATTGAGCATATGACCAGAGGACCTTGGGTAATTTCCAAAACTTCAAGTGCTTTTGGCCGTGACGCTCAGATGTATGACAGCAGTTTCGGATGGCGCTTTATAAACCCGAAAATGAAAGATGCTTACGGTGTGGATGCCATGGGAGAAACGGCAGAAAATCTGGCAGATATGTACAAGATTTCCCGCGAAGATCAGGATGCGTTCGCAGCTTGGTCGCAGTCAAAAGCTGGTGTTGCGGAAAAATCCGGGAGGTTCGCAATCGAAAGAATGGCTGTTTCTATTCCGCAAAAAAAGGGTGACGCCATTCAGTTCGGCAGCGATGAATTCATGCGACCTGATTCGGATATTTCCATACTGGCAAAACTGAAACCTGCTTTCCGAAAGGATGGCACAGTTACCGCCGGCAACGCAAGCGGACTGAATGATGGGGCAGCAGCATTGCTTATCGCTTCAGAAAACGGATTAAAAAATCAAGGATTAAAACCAATAACACGAATCTTATCTTCAGCGGTATTCGGTGTTGAACCGCGTATCATGGGCATAGGGCCTGTAGGCGCATCAAAACTTGCACTCAAAAGAGCCGGATTAAGTTTGGATCAAATGGATGTCATTGAGTTGAATGAGGCTTTTGCCGCGCAAGTTTTGGCATGTACAAGACAACTTGGGATGTCTGACAATGACCCACGATTGAATCCGAATGGAGGAGCCATCGCTCTTGGACATCCGCTTGGGATGTCAGGTGCGAGATTGTTGCAAACTGCTTCGATACAGTTAAAGGGAAATGGTGGTAAATATGCTCTCTGCACTATGTGTATCGGAGTGGGGCAGGGCTATGCAGTGGTAATGGAGAATGTAAGCAATTGAAGGGCCTGTCAATGTAGTTTGTTGATCAGCCAGAACGAAATTAATTAGTGAATGAATGGCCAATATTTTTGAATTTGACGGGTATATTCCGGTTGTGGACCCAACGGCGTTTGTGCACCCGAATGCAACAGTTACAGGCAATGTGATAATTGGCAAAGATGTATACATCGGCCCGGGTGCGGCTATTCGTGGAGACTGGGGTCAGATTGTGATTGAGGACGGGTGCAATGTTCAGGAGAATTGCACCATACATATGTTTCCTGGTGTAACAGTCACATTGCATGAGGGCGCTCATGTAGGACATGGTGCAATTATTCATGGCGCGACACTTGGCCGCAATTGTCTGATTGGCATGAACTCCGTCATCATGGATAATGTGGAAATTGGCGATGAATGCATTGTGGGTGCTTTGGCCTTCGTGCCTGCGGATACAAAAATTCCTCCAAGAAGCGTGGTTGTGGGCAATCCTGCAAAAATTGTCAAGCAGGTTTCTGATGATATGCTAGCGTGGAAGACGCATGGCACGGCCATTTACCGAAAATTACCTTCCGATTGCAGACGGTCATTAAAGGCTTGCACCCCGCTAACTTCCGTGCCTCCCGACCGTGAAGTTCAGAGGAAGGAATACAAAACCTGGAATCAATCAAAGATCGGGAATGGTGGGGCGGATTGATTACCTTTGAATCATTATCGCGCAATATTTGGTTCACCAACAGGCGTTTTTATGTCGCGAACAGAAGGGCCGTTTCAATTTAAACAATTCGCAGTGCACCATAGCCGGAGCGCCATGCGCGTCGGTACAGATGCAGTTCTCCTCGCTTCATGGGCGGATATGAATCAGGCAAGTCATATACTGGATGTGGGATCGGGTACAGGGGTTATTGCACTGATGTGTGCTCAGCGAACCGAAGATGCGCTGGTAGAGGCAATTGAAATTCATGAGGGTAGCGCTGAAGATGCCCGATTGAATTTTGAAATTTCTCCTTGGAAAAACAGACTACGCCTGCATGTAGGTGATTTTCTGAAAATTGTTTCAAGGGAAAAATTCGATCGGATCATTTCAAATCCGCCTTACTTCTCTCAAAGTCTCAGGGCTTCAGATCCGGATCGCAGTGCTGCCCGACACGATGATTATTTGCCTGCTGACGCTTTCTTGCGGCAAAGCAAAAAACTGTTGGGCGAAAATGGAATCGTGGCATTGATACTTCCGGCAAATCAATTGGAGCGATGGATAGAGGAAGCAATGAAAGTTGGATTTTGGCCTCGGAGAATTTGCCATGTGTTTACATTGGCACACAAGGATTCAGCCAGGGTAATGATTGAGTTTTCGCTTGAGGAAAAGAGTGAACCTGAAATGGAATCCTTGTTGATACAAAAAAGCCCCGGTGAATTTTCCGAGGCTTATAAAAATCTTACAAAGGAATTCTATATGAAATGGTAGCGTTCTAGCAACCAATATGTCGCTTGAGTTCTTCGATGGCTTCATCCCACAACATTTTTTGATCGTCTTCTTCGCCTTCTTCGGCAAAATCAGTTATGAGCAATGCGAGTTCTCCCGTCATTTCGTCGATTTTGATATTGAGCTCAAAGAAATTGGTATCGTTATCTGTCTCATCCTGCCACTGATATCTGACCATTTGCTCCTTTTTCTTCGATACAAGTTTGGCTTTTCTCTCTTCTCCCTCCCATAAGAAAGTATAAATGTCACCTCGGATATGGACCTCCGGGGCAAACCATTCTTCCAGGCCACTTGGAGTTGACATACAATTATATAAAATGGAATCTGACGTACGAAGAATGTACTCTAGTTCGACTTTAGTCTTGGTCATAGAATTGAATAGGTTATGAGATGCAAGGATAGCCCTTTTTAAGCAAGAATCGAAGTTTTTTTCTGGAAGCTTTTTTACAAGGAAAAGTATCTATATTTGCGCCCGCAAAATTTTTGGCGGGGTAGCTCAGCTGGTTAGAGCGTGCGATTCATAATCGCAAGGTCGGGGGATCGTGCCCCCCCCCCGCTACAAGGAAGAGAGCGAGAAACAGGGTGAAAGCGACGCGGATTTTCTGACGTCGAATAGCGTTGTCCTCGCTCTCTTTCTGTTTACTGTTGATCGGCAGGTTGTGCTGAATTCAACCTCTGATATGATAAAAAAAAAGCCTGCTGTTTCCAGCAGGCGTTTTCATCTTAATATGGAATATTAATAACGGTTTCCTCTGTCGTATCCGCCACCACCATTGCCACCGTCACGGTTGAAGCGTGGTTTGAAACCACCTTCTCTGCGACCACCACCGAAATTTCCGCGTGGGCGATCGCTGCTACCGCCACCAGTGCGCTGTGGGCGCTCTTCAGCTTCTTTAACGTTAATTTTTCTGCCACCTACATCTGTCTGATCAAGTTGTGCAATCGCTGCACGACCTTCATCTTCTGATGGCATTTCTACAAAACCAAAACCGCGTGAGCGGCCGGTTGCTCTGTCTGTTACTACCTTGGCTGAAGCCACGGCACCAAATTGTGTAAAAACCTCGCTGAGCTCTTCGCTCGACATGCTGTAATTCAGCCCTGAAACAAAAATGTTCATTTGAATAATACTGTTTGTTGTTTTAAATTGACAACTACGAACTCCAACAAACATTGACCACGAAAACACAGAAAACGCAATGTTGAAATATGAGAAGTCTTGTCAAAGGTAGAGTAATATCACACATTTCCAACAATTTAATTGTCTTTTTCTCAATTTAGCTGCCTTTACGGAGACTTTTCAAGGCCCGGTTACCAGCTGATCTTTACCCTGTAGCCCGCGTGCGACCTGATGTTGAGTACGTTGTTGTCTGAAAAAATGAGATATTGTCCTTTTATTCCTGCTAATGTGCCTTGATAGTCTGATAGTTGGTCCAATTTCATGGATTTGACTTTAGCCGGATACCTGACTACCGGATAATCGATGACCGTGATACTGTCGTCTTCGCAGATGAAATCACCGTATTCAGATGGCAACAAATCAATCATTCTGTTCTTATAGTCAAGAAGCGAATCATCAATTAGTAATTCATTCTTCAGCATCGACTGCCAAGCCGTTTTATCAGGAAGAAAATCTTTGAGCGCAACTTCGATCAGACCAGCCAGTTGCCGGTACGGAGTTTCAGCCAACAGAATGCCCTCAACGGCGCCCTGATCAATCCAGCGTGAAGCTTTATTGGTTGCGCGGGTTACTCCAACTTTTACTCCGCTGGTTCGAGATAAGTAAACGTAATGAGGCTGATTGTGATGCTTCTGCTCCCATTCGAAATCACGCAGAGCAATGCCTTCATGAATTCTACTCAATTCCGGCCTGATGATGCTTGGTGAGGCCTGCGGTGATTTGAGCCAAACATCATAAGCCAAGCCTTCACCAAAGGTTTTTTTAATTCTTTTACCTGATTCAACGCAGTGAATCTCTCCGTCAAAATGCAATGATAATTCTTGTCCTACCAATGGATTTAAGTCAATTATGCCTTGTTCATCCAAAACATCGAATAGAGGTAATTGATATTGCGCAATGCCCTGTTCGTTAAGAGCGGTGCGCATTTTTCGAAGATTGGTAGTGATTTCTCTGGGCATTTATTACTGTATATTGAGCATTGGATTTTTTCACATTTATCATCGGAAAGTGATGATCATTGTTATGCCACAAATCAACAAAGTAATCGTCCATTTGCAATCGAAAAGTTTAGAAATGAAAACCACTGTAAAGATTCCTGAAGCCGCTTTGGAAGCCGCACTGTCATATAATGAATTCAGAAAACTGGTAACCGGACTCCTTGCCGAAGGAAAATCAACAGGTCATGAGCAAAAGCCTTCATATCTGGACTACACCAAACTGAATGAGCATCGGATGAATCGGTGGGATAAACATTTTCTAGTTTCTGAAGGGACGTTGAGCGCTGTAAAGCAAATCAAGCAACCCCGAAAATGGCTGCTTATAACGGAAGGATGGTGTGGTGATAGCGCACAGACAGCCCCGGCAATGGCAAAGATTGCTGCACAAAATGCGCTGATAGATTTCAAAGTAGTAATACGGGATGATCACGATGAGCTGATGAATATGTTTCTGACCAATGGAACCAGGTCCATTCCGATATTGGTGTGCATGGATGAAAATAATCAGGTTCTGTGGCATTGGGGGCCAAGGCCTCAGGGTGCTCTGAATTATATAACCCGTGCCAAGCAGGAGGGCATTGAAACCTCGGTATGGAAAGAAAAACTACATCTCTGGTATGCGCAGAATAAACAACAGGATCTCCAGCAGGAACTGATTGAGTTGATCCGTTCAGAGGATTGAGGTTGTGTCATCTGCGGTTTTGGAACAATGATTGCTTGACAAGATTTGTGAACCTGCGTAAGTTTGAACGAAATGTTAAACTTAATTTTGTAACTCAACCTCCGTTGCAGGTTGCGTGTCCATTTCTACAATCCGAAGCGATCAATGAAAATTAAATATATGAGACTAAGTATTCTTTCCGTTTTTCTTGTCATCACACAACTGGCCGGTGCTCAGGTAAAGCACTCAATCAAGGGTCACATTGAAGGAACTACAGACACCATAATTTATCTGGCCAATTATTATGGTAACAAACTCTATTACAACGATACTACAACCATCGACAAAAAGGGGAATTTTACATTCCCCGGCAAGCCTTACAAAGAATGTGGCAAGTATGCCATTGTGACTCAAAACCAGATCAGGTTTGATATCATACTTGACGAAGAAAATGTAGTGATGGAGCTTACACCTGATTGCAGAATAGAAAATTTGAAATTTAAAGAATCGAGGAATAACATTATTTTCTACGATTATGTGAAATTCATCAGCGATAAAATGAAGCTGCGCGGGCCAATCGATGCTGTATTATCTGACAGCACCAAAACGGAAGAAGAGAAAGCACCTATGCGTGAACAACTCAAGGAACTGAACGATCAGGTTGTGAACTATCAGAAGGATATGGTGAAAAAGAATCCGGATCTGCTGGTTTCTAAATTGATTAAGATGAGCATGGATATTGATATTCCTGAAGCTCCAAAAGATTCGGTGACTGATGCTTCCAAAAAATTATACTCCTATTACTATTACAGAAATCATTATTGGGACAATGTTGATCTGAAGGATCCAAGACTTGTAAGAGATCAGGCGTTTCATAAGCTGATCGAAAAGTTTGTGACGCAGACTTTACCGCAGATTCCGGATACAATGACCAGAGAAGCGAAATCGTTATTGGAACGTGTCGGTGCTAATGACGATGCATTCAAATACATTGCTCATCAGTTTACCTATCACTTCGAAACAGCCAAAATCATGTGCATGGATGAGGGCTTTGTGTATATGATTGACAACTATTATGCGAAAGGACTTTGCCCATGGGTAAAAAAGGAGAAAATTGAGGAAATGAAAAAGGCAGCAGATGAAAAGCGCCATTGTTTGTGTGGTGAGGTTGGCCTCAATATCATTCTTCCCGACCCGAATGATAATTGGGTTTCAATGCATGCCCAGGATGCCAAGTATACGCTTGTAGTTATCTGGGAAGCGACATGCGGTCATTGCAAGAAGGAGGTGCCTCAAATCAATGAACTCTATAAGAAATGGAAGGACAAAGGGCTGGTGGTTTATGCAGTTCACAACAATCTCGAAGTAGATAAATGGAAGAAGTTTATTGAAGAGGAAAAACTTGAATTCATCAATGTGAGCAGAAATCAGTTCATCATGAAGCAAGATTCAGCTTCTAAATTGATCTGGGGTGGAACCACGACTATTGAAAGCCTGAATTTTCATCAATACTGGGATGTAAATAGCACACCAAAAGTGTATTTGATGGACAAGGATCATAAGATCATCGCAAAATCACTGGGACATGAACAACTGGATCAAATGCTTGAACGACTTGAGTCAGGAAATTCAACTATCGAACCGATGCAGCAGGTAGAATATGAAGACGAGGATGAGGAAGCTCCTGCCCCGAAACAGGGAGGTATGAAACCAAAAAATATGCAACCGGGTACTCCGGGAAAGAAATAGAGAATTTGAGATAATGTCAAGCCGCCGATGAATTATAACCGGCGGCTTTTTTTTTTGAATTGGATGAATGAGAATTTGAATGATGTTCTGGTTAAAGGACTTGGAAAAAAAGCAACACTGGAGTTTGCAGAATTGGCAAATGCGGATAAGAATTTTTACTCGCAGTTGTTGCGTGTCATAGATAAGGGAGAAACAACTCCAGCCATGAAGGCGTCATGGATTTTAGGCACAGCTGCAAGACTGGATGCGCAACCGGCACAACGACAAATTGAAAAACTGATCGGTTTGTTGGAAAAAGCTACAATAGGAGGGGTGCAGCGCGAGTTACTTAAAGTGTTGGAAGTCGTTAAAATGAACCCTGAGTCAGAAGGCATTTTCGTTGACTATTGTTTCAAATTGATTCAACGACCAGGGATTGATGTGGGCATCAGATATTATTGTCTGAGGATTTTAAAGCGAGCGCTAAAAAAATATCCCGACCTGAAGGGTGAACTTATCATGGCGCTTGAAGAAATTCAGGATTGGCACAACGCTCCGTGGAAACGTTATATAACGAAGGCTTTAAATTCTCTGCATACAGCAGATCGAAGAAGATAACTTTTTTAATGATAGTGCGCCTGTTTTCTTCACGAAGTTTGGTTCTCCTGTCTTATCCAATTTACAGATGCTGCCAATGTCTGAACCGTTAAGATAGTTGAACAATAGTTATTATCGCTTGATAAACGAACGAGGCTGATCCGGTAATGATCAGCCTCGTGCATTTTATAGGTATGCGGTTAATTTATAAGTCTTTTCCGACGTTATAGAAGAAGAAGGCATATCTGTCTGCAGTAGATTCAATAATTTGATCGGTGCTCATGCCAGCTCCGTGACCTGCGCTTTTTTCGATACGAATCAATACTGGGTGATCTCCTTTATGGTACTCTTGCAATCTTGCAGCAAACTTGAAGCTATGTGCGGGTACGACACGGTCGTCATGATCAGCAGTGAATATCATCGTTGCCGGATATGAAGTACCCTGCTTCAGGTTGTGATATGGCGAATATTTATACAGATAATCAAATTGCGCTTGAGAGCTGTCTGCGCAGCCGTATTCTGGTATCCATCCTTTACCTACGGTGAATTTATGAAAACGCAACATATCCAAAACACCCACTTCAGGGAATGCAACTTTGAATAATTCAGGGCGCTGTGTCATACACGCACCAACAAGCAAGCCACCGTTAGATCCACCTTGAATTGCGAGTTTAGAACTGCTGGTGTAGCCTTCTTTAATCAGGTATTCGGCGGCGGAGATAAAGTCGTCAAATACGTTTTGTTTTTTGTCGAGCATGCCTGCTTTGTGCCACTCTTCGCCAAATTCATTCCCTCCACGAATGCAGGGCATCGCAAATACACCGCCATTCTCAAGTAGAATAATTCTGGATGAAGAGAAACCAGGTTGCATTGGAATAGCGAATCCACCATAACTGTAAAGCAAAGTGGGGTTACTTCCATTCATTTTGAGGCCTTTTTTGTGCACAATGAACATAGGTACTTCGGTGCCATCTTTACTCTTGTACATCACTTGTTTGCTCTCATAGTCGGCAGGGTTAAATTTCACGTTGATCTTATAGTACTCTGAGCTCTGGCCTGTCGTAATATCATATTTGAAAATCACGTTTGGGTATGTAAAGGATGTGAAAGAATAGAAGCAGAAGTTGTCTTCCTTCTTGCCACCGAAACCACCTGCGGATCCTGTTTTATCCGGCATATTGATTTCCTTTTTCTCGCTTCCGTCATAGTTGCATTGGAATACACGCGTGTTGGCTTTGTCCAGATAAGTGAGGAAAAGTTTACCACCGCAGGTAGAAACACCCTGCAATAAGTTTTCCGTTTCGGGAACTACATCTTTCCAGTTTTCAGGTTGCGGATTGGCTGGATCGACCAAAACCAGTTTTGATTTTGGTGCATTCATGTCGGTGTTAACGAGCAATTTACCATCTGCTGTGCTCTCCACAGGTGATGTGTGGTATTTCATATCGGTAAACAATGGCTTGAATTTCGATTTAGCGTCTGAAGGATCGCGCATCCATACTTCATAGGTATCGGTACCGGGAGCTGCAATCAGGAACATGAATTTTTTGTCTTCAGTTAGATAAACATTGTTGTACATGTTCGGGCGCTGTGCGTCGGCATAGATCAATTCATCAGCACTTTGAGGTGTGCCAATTTTATGATAGTACACCATGTGGTTTTTGTTGTCGCCACTCAGCTCTGTGCCTTTCGCTGGTTCTGGATACCTGCTGTAGAAGAAGCCATCTTTGTACCAGGATGCACCGCTGAATTTGACCCACTCGATTTTATCGGCCATTTTCGTTTTAGTGGCTATGTCGTATAACTCAATCCGGCTCCAGTCGCTTCCGGCTTCGCTTACTGAAACTGCCATGTATTTATTTTCATCATCTGCACCAATCAATGAAGCAGAAGCTAAACCGTCTGGAGAAATGGTATTGACATCGAGGAAAAGTTCGTCAGTGCCTTCAAGTCCTTTTCTGACGAAATATTTACCCTGAGCCTCAAGGCCGGAATTCTTAAAAATGAAATAATAGTCGCCAGCTTTGATAGGCGCTCCGACTTTCTCAAAGTTGAACAAGTCGCGGAATCTGTCGGCGATTTTTTGACGGTACGGAATGCTATCGAGATAATTTCTGGTAACAGCAATCTGTGCATCAACCCATGCAGCTGTTTGTGAACTTGTATCGTTTTCAAGCCAGGTATAGGGGTCTGAAACTGTCGTGCCGAAGAAATCTAAATTAGTCTCTGTTTTTTCGGATTTCGGGTAGGAGGTCACTTTCATGCGTGGTTTTTCTTGAGGAGTATCCTTTTTCTCACCGCAGGAACTCAGGAGCGCTGTTAATGAACAGATGGCAATTGTTAATCTTAGGGATTTCATCGCTGTTTGGTTTTGTTTCCGGATACAAATGAACATAATTCGTACACTCATCAACTAAAATTGTGATGAGTGGTTCTAATGGGTGAGGAAGTTGAAATTGTGGATCCGTTATCAGGATTGCTTGGGCTTCAGTACGGCAAAAGGAATAAGAATTTCTTCCATGGAGATCCCTCCATGTTGAAAGGTGTTCTGGTAAAAATTGACGAACTGGTTGTAATTGTTGGGTTAAACAAAAAAGTCAGTATTCATGG
>JBEIHH010000076.1:0-15534 GCA_040381475.1 Crocinitomicaceae bacterium
AAACAGAATGAACAAAAGGCCATGAACGCTTCCGGTTACACGGACCGCAATAGGCATGTCGGCGACATATTTCAATGTCATGGCCACAAAAAGCATCACCAGGTAAGAAACACCTTCAATGATTACTGTGAGTCGCATCAGGTTCAGAGGTCATGCTAATTTTCGTTGCGTCGTGTCGCTCATTTTTTATTGTATATCTGTTTAAATTGTTTGCCGGGTTTCTTTTTTGAAATAGTAGTCGAATTTTTTTTCGGTGGTTCCTTTTTTTTGTTGGTTTCTTTCTTAGGCTTGAATTTTTTCTCGTGAAAGGCTCCTTTGAATTCAGGATTTTCTAATCGCTTTTGCCTGTCAATTTCTCGCATCTGTTCCTGAAATTCAGGCTTAGGTGTTTCAAAAATTTCTATTCCATCCGGAATCGGTAAACGCGCTATAGTTTGTCTGATAAGCTTCTCAATTTTTGCAACATGGTATTTTTCTGATTCATCCATGAAACTGATGGCAACACCTGTTCGGAAAGCCCGCCCTGTGCGACCGATCCGGTGCACATAATCTTCGTGATGAGAAGGAATGTTGAAATTGATGACGTGCGATACTTCAAAAACATCAATTCCTCTGGCACTTACATCTGTGCTTATCAGAATGCGTACATCGCCACTTTTAAAATCATTGATGGCATTCATTCGTGCATTCTGTCCTTTGTTGGAATGAAGCAGTCTTATTTCACCCGTTTCTTTTCTTTCGAAATATTTGAAAATATTTGTCGCATCTTCTTTCGTCCTGACGAATACCATCACACGCATCAGCTTATCATCTTTGAGCAAATGTTCGAGCAATGAAAGTTTGGTTCTGAAATTGGCAACTTCGTAAATGAACTGCTCAACTGTGGTAGCTGCTGTGGCCTGAGGGGTTACCTCGACACGGCTGGGGAATAGGAGAAAATTTTCTGCTAGGTGTTCTACCTTTTCCGGAAATGTTGCTGAAAAAAGTAGTTGTTGTTTTTTCTGCGGAATCTTTTCCTGAACATTGCGAAGCTGCGGCCAAAAACCCATATCCATCATGCGATCGCACTCGTCGAGTACGATGTGTTTAATCTTCTTTACGGTCACAACTCCCTTCGCATAAAGTTCAAGAAATCTTCCCGGGGTTGCAATAATCAAATCAACTCCACCAGTGAGTTTTTCGATCTGGGATTTAGGTCCGATACCACCGTAAAGTGCCACCCACCTGAGATCAGTGTGGAGGGCAAGCATTGAAATCTGCTTTTCTACCTGTACGGCAAGTTCCTTGGTTGGAACAAGTATCAGGCAGCGCGCATCATTGCCTTGGGCATATTTTAAAATCTGTAAAAGTGGTAAAGCATAAGCTGCAGTTTTTCCAGTTCCCGTTTGTGCTATTCCAATCAAATCCTGACCTGCAAGAATTCTGGGTATGGCTTTTATCTGTATTTCTGTGGGAACGGTAAATCCCGCTTCTTCAATGGCATTGAGAAACTGTCTTGTTATCTTGAGTTCTTCAAATGTCATCGTCTTGTTATGTGTCTTGTTGGTTTATCCACTGAGGAACGTCCGGAGCAACATATCGCTCCATCATGCTCAACAATATTTCCGGATTTTCATGCACAAGTATCATATCGCGATGTGTTTCGCTGATAAAACCTTCGCTGTGCATGTGATGCATGAACTGAACCAGATGATTAAAATAGCCTGCAATGTTCAACAGTGCAATTGGCTTAGGATGTAAACCGAGCTGGGCCCATGTGATCATTTCAAAAAGCTCTTCCAGCGTGCCGTATCCTCCTGGCAAAGCCATAACAGCCTCTCCCATTTCATGCATCAGCATTTTGCGTTCATGCATGCTGCCGACTACGTGCATTTGACTCAAACTGTCGTGCGCAACTTCTTTCGTTTTCAAAAACTTTGGAATGATGCCTGTAACTTTTCCTCCGGCTTGCAGGCACGCATCTGCGACAATGCCCATTATGCCGATTTTTCCACCGCCAAATATGATTTCAATGTTTCGCTCAGCCATCAGGCGACCGGTATTCGCTGCATATTGGGAATAGCGCTCATCAACACCGGACGATGAGCCACAAAAGATTGTCACACTTTTCATGTGTGCAATTTACGCTAACTGCTATAAGACTTGAAGCGGTTCAAACCGAAGTATCACTTGAGATTTACACATAATTACCGCGGATTATTCCTGAGTTTACATTTTTTGCACCCTCAGAACATTCCCGGTGTCATCGCGGAGAATATACATGCCCGGAGACCACGCGCTTACATCGAGTTGATGAATGTTGTTAAAGGAACCAATCAAAACACCGTTTACTGTGAATACCGTAATGTTGAGGGGACGCGTGAAGTTCATGATGTCATTTGCCGGATTCGGATATGCGTGAAGTTTCTGTGCACTTTGTTCAATAACTTGAATAGTGCCCTCGTTATTACTTGCTTCAGGGGTTGATTCAATAAACAAGATCCATTGTTCATTGCCATCAGTTATTCGCCCAAGCGATGTATCGGGAGCGATGTAATCCCATTCGATTTCATCGACCAGCGTAAATCCGTCGGGACTCGAAAATCCAAGGTATTCTCCGTTATTACTCAATCGGAAGTTTGTGTGTAGTACTCCCTGTTCCTGATCATCATCTGCCCAAAAAAGTAGCCATCCGTTGGCTGGGACAATGACGCTGTCGGGAAAGCTTGTCGGGATCACCCATTGGTTTCGCCTTTCCGGGTCATCGGTAAGATAATATCCGCCGATGTTTACATCGAAGTTATTTGGATTGTAAATTTCAATCCAGTCTTCCAGTTCTCCTACATTGTCTGTTGCGCCGTTTTGATTGGCTGTGAGCAATTCGTTGATGTAAAGTAGTTGTGGCTGAATGATGATCAGTTGGTTCGTTACAGATGGTGTTGGTGTCGTGAAAAAAGTATTTGCTGAAGAACCATCCTGCTGGCGGCCGTAGCTCTGATCGGCGGGTATACTACCATAACTATATGAGTCGATGGTAGCAATGCCATCGGGCCCGGTGAGCGTAATGGTGCCTCCTTCAACGGGCAATACAAATGGAGCATGGTTTACATCGTCGACAAGATCATTATCGCACCAGATGAGTAAATGGCCTCCCGCTGGAATAACACTTCTGATCGGTCGGTACTCTGGTATTTGCCATTGAAGGGGATTGCCATTGATACTGATGTAATAGTTGGCAAGATTTACCTGATGATCATTGGGGTTGAAAATTTCAAACCACTGATCGAATTCGTTTTCAGGATCGTCATATGTAGATACGTTTTGTGTCTGAACCTCATTGATGAACAACAGATCATTGGCCTGAAACTCAGAGTTGTTGTCATCGAAGGTTACATTGTTGAAGTATTGCCAATCGGGACAACCGTCGCAAACCCTTCCATAACTGATGTCAGATGCCAGTTCGGGATATGTAATGCTGTCTATTACAGTTTGGCCGTCAGGGGCCGTAAGCAGAAAGGTTTCGCCATCAACACTCAGCGTGAATCCTGCATTATGATCCGCTCCTTGTGATTGGAGGTTGTTGTAGTCATCATCAATCCAAAGTATCAGAAAATTGTTGGGTAGAATGGTTGTTACGCTCACATCTGTGTTCGGAATCTGCCATTTGTCGAGTGAATCAGGATCGTCACTGATATAATACCCTGCAAGATTGGTTATGGGGTTTCCTGGTGGATTGTAGATCTCGACCCAATCATCATATTCGAAAAAGTCATCCAGCTGGATGGTTTGGTTACTAGGCAGAATTTCATTGATGCGCAAGTTGAGGTTCTGAGCGTTCAAGGCACTGCAAAGAGAACAAATTACCAATATCGGTAAAATACTTTTCATAGAGTTGGTTTCAAAATCTGTCGCTAAAATACACATTGGCTTAATTTTCCCCTAACAATGTGATGTGTAGGTTCGTCATTAATCATTTGGCCGTGTATTAAAGGTTTTATTGTAAATAGGCTACAATTTCATGAAATTTGTTTGCGTTGGCAAATTCTGCTGAATAAATAACCGAAATTTGAGAGGGATTAATTCAATGGCTGAGGAAAAGGCAATCATGCACATGGATCTGGACACGTTTTTCGTGTCTGTTGAGCGCTTGCTGGATAGCAGGCTCAACGGGCTGCCTGTGCTGATCGGCGGTACTACCGATCGCGGAGTCGTGGCTTCCTGCAGCTATGAGGCGCGTAGATTCGGTATCCACAGTGCTATGCCAATGAAACTTGCCAAACAGCTTTGTCCGGAAGCTGTTATCATACGCGGTAATTCGGGTAACTACATGAAGTACTCCGACATGGTTTCGGAGATCGTGCGTGAGGCTGTGCCCTTGTTCGAAAAAACTTCGGTGGATGAGTTCTATTGTGATTTGTCGGGGATGGATAAGTTTTTCGGATGTTATCATTATGCCACTGAGCTTCGCGAAAAAGTCATACGCGAAACAGGATTGCCTATTTCATTTGGGCTTTCCATCAATAAAACGGTATCTAAGGTTGCGACTGGTGAGGCTAAGCCAAACAATCAGCGAAGAATACTGATGGGTGAAGAGAAGCTTTTTCTGGCTCCACTGTCAATCAAGAAAATTCCGATGGTGGGTGATAAAACCTACCAGACACTTCGCAATATGGGCGTAAGCAAAATTCAGACAGTACAGGAAATGCCGGTCGAGCTGATGGAAAATGCTTTCGGTGAAAACGGAACTTCCATCTGGAGAAAGGCCAACGGCATCGATAACTCACCGGTCATTCCCTTTCAGGAACGAAAGTCAATTTCGACAGAACGCACTTTTGACCGTGATACGATTGATGTCGTAAAGCTGCGTGGGATACTGCTGGCCATGGCCGAAAATCTTGCATTTCAGTTGCGCCGTGGTGAAAAACTTACTTCGTGTATCATGGTCAAAATCCGGTATTCGGACTTTCAGACACAGACTCTCCAGTGTCGGATTCCTTATACTTCAGCAGATCACCTGCTTGTTCCCGCAGTACTTGAATTGTTCGATAAAATATACAACCGCAGACTTCTCGTGCGTCTGGTGGGAGTGAAGTACAGTCATCTTGTAGGAGGAGGTTATCAGATCAATCTGTTCGACGATTCTGAGGAAAGAATCAATCTGTATCAGGCTATGGACCGGATGCGCGAAAAATTCGGTGATCGTGCTGTGATGAGCGCCGCCGGAATGCTTGCCAAATCTATCGGGCGATGGAATCCGTTCAACGGAGATGCTCCGCCTTTGCTTGCCAACCGAAGACAGTGATCTTGTCATTCAATTATTTGAAGTAAAAAGTCGGGGAGTGCTCAACAACCATACATATTATTCTATCCGTTATGGTGCCATTTCGCCGGATGAACTGTTGACGCTTGCAGCAGAAAAAGGATATAACGAGATCGCACTCACGGATATCAACTGTACCGCAGGTATCATTGAATTTTTTCGCATCGCAAAAAAACATGGTGTCAGACCGGTTGCAGGAATTGATTTCAGAAATGGAACAGAGCAGTGCTATGTGGTATTGGCGAAAAACAATGATGGTTTTGCAGAAATATGTGAGTACCTGTCAGTCCATTTACACACGGAAAAACAATTTGATCTCCGTGCACCCGATTTTAAAAATGCAATAGTCATTTATCCGTTCAGATTTTTCATTGGGCCTGAACCCATAATCCATCCCGATCGGCTTGCGGAGCATGAATTCATCGGGATTTCCAGCCGTGATATTGCAATGCTGCGTTTTTCAGCGGTGAAGAATTATAGCAATAAACTTGTTGCCTGCCAGCCTGCGACTTTCCGCAACAAACGTGATTTCAATGCACACAGATTATTGCGCGCAATCGATAACAATATATTGCTGAGCAAACTTCCGGAATCTGAGCAAGGAAATGCAGGAGATACACTTTATAACCTTGAAGACTTCAACAAATCGTTTGAAGATTTTCCTGAAGCAATAATTCAAGCTTCAGAGATATTGAAATCGTGCCATGTGGATTTTGGATTTCGGGATGGTGAGCACAAAAATCTTCAACATTATTCTGGCAATGCAGAAAAGGACAACGAGTTGATTCAACAGTTGTGCGAAGAAGGCTTGAAGTATCGTTATCCTGATGCCAATGATCAGGTGATCAATAGACTCAACAAAGAGTTGAAATTGATCAAAGAGAAGAATTTCGTTTCTTATTTTCTCATCAACTGGGATATCATCAATTATGCTCGCTCTAAAGATTATTTCTATGTGGGAAGAGGAAGTGGTGCCAACAGTATTGTGGCATATCTGCTGAGAATAACGGATGTCGATCCACTTGAGCTGGATTTGTATTTCGAACGGTTTATCAATTTGTTCAGGCAGAATCCTCCGGATTTTGATGTCGATTTTTCCTGGAAAGATCGCGATGATATGACGCGATATATTTTCAGCAGGTTCAGGAACGTTTCGCTTCTCGGGGCTTTCAACACGTTTCAGTATTCTGCTGTGGTGCGCGAATTGGGAAAAGTATTCGGTCTGCCTAAGTCTGAAATCGACATGCTCAGCGATGGGAAATACCGTTATGAAGAACTGGACTCGATGCACAAGCTTGTTCTGCAGTACGGCCAGTATCTCAAGGATTTTCCCAACTATATCAGCATTCACGCTGCAGGAATTTTGATAACAGAAAAACCGGTTTATTACTACGGCGCAACTTTTTTGCCTCCGAAAGGATATCCGACAACGCAGTTTGACATGCATCAGGCGGAAGATATTGCCATCAACAAACTTGATATTTTATCCCAGAGAGGACTGGGAAAAATCAAGGATACTTTGTCGATCATCGCCTACAATCAACCTGAAAAATCTGATATTGATATTCATGATATACGCAGGTTCAAGAATGATGCTAATTGCAATACTTTGTTGCGGGAAGCTCGTGCACTCGGTTGTTTTTATGTTGAATCTCCTGCCATGCGTGTGTTGCTCACGAAACTTCAGACACACGATTATCTGGGCCTTGTTGCGGCCAGCTCAGTGATAAGGCCTGGTGTGTCTTCTTCAGGTATGATGCGTGAGTTCATACTGAGAGAACGAATTCCTGAACGACGAAAAGATGCACCTGAGCCTTTACTCAAAATTATGCCTGAGACCTATGGTGTGATGGTGTATCAGGAGGATGTGATCAAAGTGGCTCACGAATTCGCGGGATTATCACTTGGTGAAGCAGACGTGTTGCGAAGAGGTATGAGCGGGAAATTCAGAGGACGTGAAGAATTTGAGAAAGCCAAGATGCAATTCCTCAAGGGAGGTTTGGAGAATGGACATTCACCTGAGCTTGTTAAGGAGGTTTGGAGACAGGTGGAGAGTTTTGCAGGATATGCATTCGCAAAAGGTCACAGCGCCAGTTACGCAGTTGAAAGTTATCAGTGTCTTTTTTTGAAGGCGTATTTCCCGCTGGAATACATGACTGCCACCATCAACAACTATGGCGGTTTTTTCCGCACGGAAATTTATGTTCACGAAGCACGCATGCACGGTGCTTCGATTTTTGGTCCATGCGTTAACACTTCATTGGATCAGGCTGTCATTCATGGAAAGGATATAACACTCGGTCTTGAAATGATCAAAGATCTGGAGCACAACGCGAGGTTTCATATTTTGGATGCAAGGAAAACAGGTGTTTTTACATCGCTGAATGACTTTCTCGATCGTGTGAAAATTTCTCTCGAACAAGCTGTTTTGCTTGCAAGAGCAGGGGCATTGCGCTTTACCGGTTTGGGTAAAAAAGAACTCATGTGGCAGTTGCATTTCCGTTTGAGTAAAACAAAAACGACCCATCCTGAGAACCGTTTGTTTGAACCCACAAGAACCAATGCGAAATTGCCTCAGCTCGAACACCACTGGCTTGAGGATGTATACGATGAACTTGAGTTGTTCGGATTTCCATTGTGTAATCCTTTCGATTTATTGCCTTTACATGACGACGCCGATTCAGATAAAGTAGAAGTTTTTGCGGATGATTTTAAAATGTTCATTGGGAAAGCAATAACTACGATCGGTTACAAAGTGACGTTGAAGCCGACCGGAACCTCCAAAGGAGAAAGTATGTTCTTCGGAACGTTTCTGGATCGTCATGGGCATTTTATTGATACCGTACACTTTCCTCCCGTTGCAAAGAAATTTCCGGTTTCCGGATGGGGCCTTTTTAGCATTACAGGACGAGTGATGGAAGAATTTGGAGCAATCTCGATCGAGGTGGAATCAATAACCAGATTGAAATTGCTAAGCGATCCTCGTCTGGACGACACACCGTCACATCCTTCGTTGATGAGGAAAAATGTTTACAATGATAAATGGCTTCTCAGACATGGAATTGGAAATGAAGGATCAGGTGGTGTTCAGTCGTGATGCTTTTTTACTCCGGCTTCAATTTTAATTTTCAGATTATTCTCAGGAGGAGGAATCACACAACTGAATTTGTCTGAGTAGGCACAATAAGGATTATAACAATAGTTGAAGTCAACAGTAACTTCTTTGTTAATTTCGCTGGTGTCGAAGTCAAGATAGCGACCTCCGCCATAAGTGTCAAAACCGGAGGTGAGATCTGTAAATGCCAGTAGCAAGTAATTTTTAAGCTCAGGTCTGTTTGGCTCTGAATTTTGATACAGTGTTAAGCTGCATTTCTGTCCATTCAGCTTGAACTTCAAAATGCCATAAGGCTTGTAGGTAGGTGTTCTGGTGCCTGATGTTCGCATTTTTACCGGCTTCCCGTTTTTGATTTTCCTGAATTTGGCTTTTATACGGTATTGTATATCCGGGTCATAAAATGACAGACCATGAAATTCTACAAGGTCTTCCGGTGTTAGAATACTTGTTTCGGGATTAGAAAATTCCATATTCAAAGTATCTCTGTGTGCTTTAACTAAGTCATGATAAGTTGACTGTGAAAATGCCGCCAGACTCAAGACAGTAAGCATGACTATTAAATAGAGATTTTTCATTCTGAATAACTTTTTTATATCTGCCTCGTATAACCGCAACTCTATCAATTTAAGAATGAAACCCTTTTTGTGTTTTTCTTTCATGACTATGTGGCTCAGCAGCCTAGGACAGGATATTAAATCGTTCGAATATGCGAAACATTATCAAAAACACAAGGTTCAATCGAAAAAATGTGTTGAGATCAGGTTTCTGGGAAATGTCCCGATAGATACCCTTGTGGTGAGTTTGGAAGAATTCGACAGAATAGGCCGTATTTCCAGATACATCGAATACGACCGCAGATCAATGCCTGAAGCTGAATATCATTTTGATTATGATGCTTCGGGTAATGTCCGGATAACCGTAGCGCACAAATATTCGGATTGGGAAGAAATAGCATTGATTCCGGAATATGATGCCAAAAACAGGCTTGTCGCAAGAACACCTTCTGTCAAACCAAATGGTTTTTGGGACAAGGAAACATTCAATTACGATGTCAACGGGAATGTAACATCCAGAGACCGATGGTACAATGTTGATGGCGAATCAAAACCGGTCATCAATAGGTCATTTCCCGAAACGGTAGAAAAGGATGAGAGTTCATTGAGTTACATTTTCGATGAACATGATCTTCTTATTATTGAACAGCTTTATCGCGGAGGTGTTTCCGACAAGTCAAGAAATTATGTCTATACTTTCTACTAATCAGGCATGAACATGAAGTGAATGTTGCCTTCACTGTCACCGGCAATGATTCGTTCATTTTTCATGACAACACTTACGAGATTCTTCTCCTCGTTTATTCTGTGAGTTCTCCAGGTCTTACCATGGTCATTGCTTGTAATAAGATGGCCTTGGGTACCGCAACAACAACATTTCGCACCTTCGCATACCAGGTCGTTCCAGTTGATTCGTCTGCGTAAGTAGCGATTTATATCAAATCTTTCGTTCCATTGCATGCCGCCATCCTCGGAGTTAATAATTTTCCCTTCGCTGGTGCATGCAAGCAAAGTGTTATCAGCCGCTTTGATCATTGACGTAACAAAGCCATTACTGAATCCGGAGGATTTTGCTTCCGAAAGATCATTCTTATAGCTGATGATTTTTCCATGACCTGCTGTAACAACTTCTTCTTTGTCATTTAAAACTGTGCCTCTGAATTCATTCTGGTATATTGAAAAATTCCAATCCTGGCCTGAATTGGTTGTTCTGTAAAGAACTCCTTCTCCTAAATGTTCGCCACCACAAAATGTCCAGATACTGTCATTCAGCAGCATTATATCACGAACTCCGGGCCTGTCTTGTTCGTGCATCGGCACCTGATTGCCCAGCCAGTAATAGTTCCAGCTGCGACCAAAATCATTCGTTGTCCATAGATCAAGAAAGTCTCCGCCTGCAATACCAAATCCGTCAGGCAAGAAGTTCATGCAATAAACAGATCGCGGAAATTGTGTGATGGTATAATTCCAGGATTCACCCTGGTCATCGGATTGCAAAAAGTATCCATTGGTTTCCCGATTACCGGCACACGCAACCCAGAGGCTGTCATTGATAATCTCTATGTCGTTGATTCGCGCACGAATACCGGTTTCAACGTATCTGGAGTCTAAAGTTTCAGCTTGTTCTTTGTTACAGGAAGTCAAAACCAGGATGCCTGTAAGTAATAAAAGCATAATTTTTGTCAGGCATTCGATTGACATTTAGTTTAAAATTTCGAATTTTTCAGCAGATCATGTAGCTGCGCTAAATCTTCCGGAGTATTTACATTGGTCAGTTTTTTCGCTTCGTTATGGATGATGATCTGAACATTGTTGTTGATCAAAACTTTTCGCGGGCAGCTGTAACCCTGACCCAGAAAGGATAGAATTCTTAGGTAGGATTTTGGTTCCCAGATAGCAATGAGTGGTTCAGGAAAACCATCGGTAACACTCTGATAGGCAGTTGCGTTTTTGGCATGTGATCTGTTCTCTATAAGTGTTGAAATCACTTTTTCATCAATCAGCGGAATGTCAGAAGCCAGCACTAACAAGGCGTTGTCCGGGAAATGCATGAAAGCTGAAATGATTCCACCTATGGGTCCAATGTCTGAGATTCTATCAGCTATGGTTTGTAAACCGAGAGATTGAAATTGTTCCTGCTGGTCCGGGCGACAGGAAATGTGAACAGGAAGCTTCATTGTATCGGCGATGGCAGCCAAATGCAAGGTCTGTGGTTTATCGTGATGGCTGATCATGGTTTTGTCAATTCCCATCCGCGAACTCTTACCCCCCGCAAGAATTAAAACGCGCAGAGCAGGGGTCTGCAATATTTCTTGTTCATACCATTTCGTTAGTGTTGCAATGTTTTCCAGTGAGAACAAGGGAATGTTTTGGGCAGAGGATACAAGTTCTTTCACGTAATCCGGAACCGCTTGTTGGTTGTTCATTGTGACAATGGCCAGGACATTGTCGAGTTGTGTAGCGCGTTTTCTAAGTGACTGCTCTTTCGATTCGTCGCAAACAATGATTTGGGCTTTGCCGGAAAAGTGATTGCCATTGATGAGTATTCCATCTGTTTGTGATAACGACATTCTTCTCGTGAATGCTGTTGAAGATTCCGGTAAGCCTATGGTAAAAGAATTTTCTTTCTCCTGAAAAGCTGTAGATCGAAGGCTGGAATTCTCGTGATCAGCGTCAACATAAGCTATATCGAAAGATGGTAAAGCTTCCTGTATTTGTAAAACGATTTTTTTCACATGTTCGCAGGTGGTGCCATACAATGCCAGTTCATTTCTTCCGAAGTCTCCTTGATTTGGCTTTGTGATGCTGCCGTGCGCACTGTGTTTATCTTTCGAAATCACGTTTTCCTCCGCTTTTTTTAATCAATCTGACAGATCTGATTTCAATTTCATGTGACATTGCTTTACACATGTCATAGATTGTGAGAGCCGCAACAGTAACGGCCGTGAGTGCCTCCATTTCAACACCGGTCTTTCCAATCAAGGAGGCTTCGCCCCGAATGATGGCGTGATTCCCTTCAAGCCTTATAGCGACCTGAACATGGTCCAGAACGAGAGGGTGGCAGAGTGGAATTAGCTCTCCTGTTTTTTTTGCTGCCATGATACCGGCAATGATTGCCGTCTGGAACACAGGGCCTTTGGCCAGGTGTAGTTCCTGATCAACGAATTGCTCAACAATTTCATTTGTCAGATATACACTTCCTTCTGCAACCGCTATCCGGGTAGTCGGTTCCTTTTTGGCAATATTCACCATACTGATTTGTCCGTCGTCACTGACGTGTGAAAGTTGATCACCCATGATACGCGAATTTAGTCTTTTGTGAGATATCGGGATATGGAAAAAGAAAGATTCTATTGTCAGCGTCCGGATGTTGATTTTTTTTGAAATTCACTATGGCATAATTCATGTGATACACGACATTACAACCTTCAAACAATTCGTATATGAAAAAAATCTTCCCACTTATTGTATTGGTCGCACTTACTTATGCCGCCAACGCTCAATATGCTCTTCCTGTTGGTTCAACACAGTTGAACGCGGGTCTCGGACTTTCAACCTGGGGTATTCCCGTCTATATTGGTTTTGACTATGGGGCAGCAACTGATATCTCGGCCGGTGCAGAATTGTCGTACAGAGGATATGGTGATAATTTTCAAGGTGTGAAATACCGCCACAGTATTATCGGGATTTCCGGAAATGCGAATTATCACTTCAATGGCATTTTGGATATTCCCGAGGAATTTGATGTTTATGCCGGTGCGAACATTGGTTTCTATATATGGAATTCCAGTAACGATTATCCCGGTTCCAGAGCTTCAGGACTTGGTCTGGGTTTGCAGGCCGGTGGCCGCTATTACTTCAATTCAAAAACCGCAGTTAATCTGGAACTCGGCGGCGGTAATGCGTTTGCAGGTGGCAAAATTGGATTGACTATTAAGTTTTAATACCCCGCAATACACAATTGTTGCAGGAATGATTGGATTCAAAGCACTTTGGTATGAGCGGTTAAGTTTATTATTATTTCTTGTTCTACATTCGGGGCCGCATTTGAAAATTCTTATTGTATGATGAAAACACTTGTTCTGGCTATTGCATTCTTAGCAGCTGCATCTGTCAACTCACAAACTGGACTCACGAACCAGCTTATCTGGGCAAGCCCTGAGTTCAATTCTGAGTTTGTCGGCGGGTTGAACAGTATGAATGATGGCAGCCATTACTCTGCAATGGAAGATTCCGATGCTTTCGGTACGCGAATCGTTAAGTTTAGCTATGAAACAGGGCTTGAAGTCAGCACGATCGCTACTTCTATAGATGTATTCAATGATCCAGCGAAAAAGATGGAAGATTATCAGTTTAGTCTCGACGAAAAACAGTTGCTGATTCAAATGGAAACAGAGCCCATTTATCGTTACAGTTTTGCCGCCAACTTTTATGTCTATAACGTTGATACTAAGAAAACAATTCCTCTGACGGACTTCTCAAAAGGCAAACAAATGCTTGCATCATTTTCTCCCGATGGAAAGAAGATTGCTTTCGTAAGGAAAAATAATCTATTCGTAGTGGACTTGACGTCATCAAAAGAGACTCAGTTGACCACGGACGGGGAATGGAACAGGATAATCAATGGATCGACAGACTGGGTTTACGAGGAAGAATTCGCTATTGCCAAAGGCTTCGAATGGAGTCCTTCAAGCGACAGAATTGCATATTATCGTTTTGATGAAAGTGAAGTGCGTGAGTTTTCTATGGATATGTTCGGCGGGCTTTATCCGGAGCAGTACAAGTTTAAATACCCCAAGGCTGGTGAAAGGAATAGCGCTGTTACAATTCATGTGAGTGATATCAATACCGGTAAAAGCCGCATGGTAGATACTGGTGATGTTATTGATCAATACATCCCAAGAATTGAATGGACTAAGGACAACAACAAACTTTGTGTCATGCGCATGAATCGTCATCAAAGCAAACTGGAATTTCTTCTGGCAGATATGAAACAACCGGGAGATCTTATTGCCGCTGAGGTGCTCTTTTCCGAACAGGCCAATACGTATATAGACATTTCGGATGCACTCACATTTCTTGCAGACGGTAGTTTTATATGGCTGAGCGAACGTGATGAATACAATCACCTGTATCATTTTGATGCAACAGGTAAAGTGAAAATGCAAATTACCAAAGGGAACTGGGATGTCATTGACTTCTATGGCGTTGACGAAGGCTCCATGACTGTTTATTTTTCTTCAAGCACTATGGGTAGTACTGAGAAGCACGTGTATACGGTTAATTTCAAAATGAAACCCGGAGAACCAAAGAAGTTGAGCACGCAAAAGGGAACAACTGATGCTGAATTCAGCAAAGGTTTTCGGTATTACATACTAAGTCATACGGATGCGAGCAATCCTGTGGACATTACACTGTACAACAACAAGGGCAAGCAAATCCGTGTGTTAAAGGATAACTATTCACTGAAGGAGAGATTGAAAAAATACAATCTCACGCAAAAGGAATTTTTTACTTTTAAAAATAGCACGGGAGTAGATCTGAAGTGTTGGATCATGAAACCTAAAGGGTTTGATCCATCTAAAAAGTATCCTGTTCTGGTTGCAATTTATGGGGGTCCGGGTAGCAATACTGTCAACGATGCCTGGGGCGGTAAAAACTTCATGTGGCATCAGATGCTTTGTCAGGATGGTTATATTGTAGTGAGTTGCGACCCACGCGGAACCCAGTACCGCGGTCGTCAGTTCAAGCACAGTACTTATATGAATCTGGGTAAGCTGGAGACAGAAGATTTTATAGATTTCGCAAAGTACCTGGGTGGTTTGGCTTACGTGGACAAAGCAAGGATCGGGATGCAGGGATGGAGTTATGGTGGTTATATGACTTCCTTGTGTATGACGAAAGGTGCTGACTATTACAGAGCAGGAATTGCGGTAGCTCCGGTAACGAATTGGAAATACTACGACAGCATCTATACAGAACGTTTCCTGAGAACTCCACAAGAAAATTCCGGTGGATATGAAAACAATTCTCCGATCAATTTTGTAGGAGCTCTTAAAGGGAAGTATTTACTCGTTCACGGAAGTGCTGATGACAATGTGCATTATCAGAATACGATGGACATGGTCTCAGCTCTTGTTGCTGCCAACAAACAATTCGACCTTTTCATATATCCGAATAAGAATCATGGTATATATGGAGGCAATACGAGGTTGCATTTATATAATAAGATGACGAATTATCTGAAAGAGAATCTGTAATCAGATAAATACAGATAGCCGCAGAAATTTAGAAGTTACTTGCGCCACAAGTTATCAATCTTGTTTGTTCTGTAGTTGAAGATCTGTTCAAGTTTATTACGAACGAAAATTGCATGAGCAAGCCTGCCCAGAGGTCCGAACGGTAAGCCGTAGTGCACAATATCGGTCATCATTACTTTTCCATTGAGATCTTCGAAATGGTGCTGATGATGCCAGAATGAATATGGGCCGAAGCGCTGTTCGTCAACAAAAAAGCGCTGGTGTTCGCAGTGGCTGATTTCCGTCGTCCAGTTGAATTTAACCCCG
>JBEIHH010000077.1:0-15517 GCA_040381475.1 Crocinitomicaceae bacterium
AACCCAACACAAAAACGCGTAAAGAATCACTGCTGTAATAAGTCTCAAGTCTGTAGTTACCATCAAGGTCGGTTTGAGTGCCCGTTTTTGTTCCGACGAACATAACCGGAGAAAACGGTAACGGTTCTTTGGTGACTGCGTCTGTTACCTTTCCGCTGACGATCGTTTTCTGGCCCAAAGCATTGGCCGTTGCACCCAATAAAAAGGCAATCACCACAACATATTTGCTCAAAAAATTCACCGGGCTAAAAAACAACATTATTCTGTTAACCCCAATGTGCGTTGATGTGAAAGAATCAACAGGCAGCTGTGATACGCTAAACCCCCTCAGTTGTTATTGAATTCGCCTTTTCATTCCACCACCGCGCTTTGAGCTCCGGCAGATTTATAGGCTTCTAGCCCACATTGAAGCCAGGAAACATAATTCTCTACATCCGGATTGTATTGCTCAATGGGCGCAAGCAATTGACCCTTATCGTTAAGGAGGGCGTACATTGGTTGAGAGTTGTTTCCGAAAGTTTCGGTTTGCAATGTTGCCCATTTGTTGCCAACAGTTTTGATCTGCTTCTTTCTACCATCTCTTGTGGTGTAAATAAACTGCTCTTCTGCCGGCAGTTCTACCTTTTCATCCACATAAAGAGAGCACATGATGTATTCTTTGGAAAGAATATCCTTCACGTCATCTTCGGGCCAGACAGTATCTTCCATTTTACGACAGTTCACACAAGCCCAGCCAGTAAAGTCCACAAACAAAGGCTTGCCTTCCTCCTGAGAGACCCTCATCGCTTCTGCGAGATCCTTGTAAATAATAAACTCCTCTTCATAGTGGTACAACGAATAAGATTTCGGAGGAGGAAATCCACTCAGAAAATCGAATCTGTTCCATTGCGAAGAAGGCAGGACACCAGGAACCATGCGCACCGTGAATGCAAAAATTACCAAGGTGACTGCGAGTTTAAACTTAGGCATACCTTTAGATCCCTGGCCCGGTTTGAACTTAAAAATACCTAGCATGTAGAGCAACCACATTACTCCGATGAAGATCCATATCGCAAAGAAAATTTCTCGTTTGAATACACCCCATTGCTCAACAAGATCGGCATTGCTCAAAAACTTCACCGCAAGTGCCACTTCCATGAACCCGAGTGAAACCTTGAAATCATCCATCCATCCACCTGATTTGGGAAGCTTTTTAAGCAATGCTGGAAAAGCAGCAAAGAGCGCGAAAGGAAGGCCTAATGCGATACCGAATCCCATCATGGCGGCACTTACCTTGGCGGCAGGCATTGAAAGTTCTATACCGAGAAATCCAACGGTGCCTTGCAGATCACTGCTGTAAATACTGCCTATGACGGTTCCAAGAATAGGGCCCGTGCAACTGAATGATACAATAGCAAGGGTCAGCGCCATAAAGAAAATACCAATGACGCCTCCAAGATTTGACGCATTGTCCACTTTGTTGGCCAATCCGCTTGGCAGTGTGATCTCGTAAAAACCAAAAAATGAAATCGCAAAAATGATGAATACCACAAAGAAGCCGACGTTCAGCCATGTGTTGGTAGCAATTGAATTGAGTACTTCAGGATCAACGTTCTTCGAAAGATGAAATGGAAGCGACAACACGAAATAGATCAGAAAAATGAAAAAACCATACATGATGGCTCTTTGCTTGCCTTTTTCCTTTTCTGCGCCCTTGGTAAAAAAGCTTACCGTCAGTGGAATCATCGGAAAAACACAAGGTGTAAGCAATGCCAGTAAACCTCCGATAACACCAAAGATAAAAATCGCCCACAAGCTGTGGTTTACCTTCTCCTTTCCACAATCGTTGAGTGGTGCGTTCAAATCAACACTGTTCATCTTGAACGGATCATTGTCGCCGAAAGATTTAGCCTCTGATGCTGCCAGAGGATCATATTCAGAAGCAACACCGGAAGTGAGGTCGTATAGTGCATAAACAGCTTGTGGTGGGAGGCACCGTTCGTCATTGCATTGCATGAACTCCACGTTGGCTTTGATAATTGGGTTTGCTGCGCCATTCGTTTTAACACGCTGCCGGAATTCTGCCACACCACCGTGATAGTCGATGTTCATCATGAAATTTTTATCATAGATGCGTGTTGGTTTTGGCTCACTTACGGAACCTTCAAGCGTATAACCCGCATCAGGCTCGAAAGTGAATTTCGTGGCAACAGGGCCTTCATTGCTTTCGAGCTTCTGGGCATAGATATGCCAGCCATCTTCAGCCGCTGCGGTGAACACCAGATCAAATTCATTGGCACCAATATTTGCAATCTTATATGACCATTTCACATGACTTTCAGAAGCGGAACCGCTCGTGACCCGGGCGGAAGACGAAGATTCATTACCTGCCGGTTCAGCAACTACTTCACCTTTGGCTGCGCCGGGTGGAGCAATTTCCACTTCAAAAAGTTCCGGGTCCGGAAATATGCAACGCTCATCATTACAGGCCATGTATTCGACAACTCCTGTAACTTTAAATGGCTTGTCCGTCTTGATTTTGATTTTTTGCCTGAACTGAGCTGAATTTTCAAAATAGTTCAGGTCCATTTCAAAATTCGGATCATAATGAGTGATGTATTTGCCTTCCTGCGGTCCTCCCAGCAATTCGAAAGATGATGATGGGTTCAGTTTGATAGACGTAGGAATCGGTCCAATGGCGTCTGTCTTGTCCGAAAGTTTGAGAGCATAAACGTGCCACTTTTCCTCAATCACGGCTGAAACAATTATTTCAGCTTCTTTGTCATTGATCACATTGGTCTTGAACTTCCATTTAACGGGTTCAAAGATTTGAGCGATGCCAGCTGTAACACCCAATACTGTCAGCAGGGCAAGAGTATATATTTTCAGTTTCATTGCTTCAATTAATGGCAGCCTGTGCCGGCCTGCGTTGATGAATTCCGGTACCAAATGTAAAAATTCATTTGGTCGGGCCTTCAAGGATTTAACCGGTACGTTGGAATTTCAACTTTTCATCATTTCTTAAAAAATAGTAAAAAATCAAAAAAAGCCGCGCTCTGACAGCGTCTTAGAGAGATCCTGACACAATCTATTTACTGAATAAAATCGACTTGTATGATGCAGTTGACAGGGATAGTTAACCCTTTATCCGGCACAGCGCGTTCATCGCCTGTTGCGATGATTCTTGAGCGAAGCAATTTGAGTGATTCTTTGTCTCCAACCGTGAAAACAACCTCAAAATTGCTCAGAGAATCCATAATAGACGCTTTCAAGAGATTGGCTTGTCTTCGGATTTTTTCTCCATTGGTCTTAAGCACGTCATCGACCTTAAAAACCATCCTGGCGAGTGGTTCTAAATCGTTTGCTGAGTGAACGGATAACATTTTCATATTCCATCCCTTCGGGCTTTAAGTCCGTGTTAAGCGCATCCCCCAGATCAAATGTTACGGCTCAGGGACGAAGTCAATCCGCAGTACGCGGCTGGTAGCTGGCCCAACTCTCACGGAATCGTCTATTCTGAGTCCTGCAATGGCAATTATTTTATTTGCTGAAAGCAAAATGGGATAACGAAGCCTTGCATGTACCGCAATCTTTTCTTGCATAAAAAAATCGCTCAGCTTTTTTTCATGCCCAAAACCAAGAGGAACAAACCGGTCTCCTGTCTGCCATCCTCTCACCACAACCGGCCAGGTGACTGCCGCAGCATCAAGGAACATTGTTGCGTTGCCCTTATCAAAAAAAACATCTTCAACCGCACATTCGGTTAGGGATAATCCTTGAATAACCGTTTGATCGGAGGGTGCTTGAATAATTGTTTCGGTGAGCTCCTCCACATGAATTCGTTCCTGAAGAAAAAGAGCATCATGCTCTTTCCACAGAAACCAATTTGCGAACTCCATGTGACTGCCGGTTTGCGATGCAAGTAGTTTGATAACCTCAGGCATGGCGGCTGACGATACCCCGAAAGATTCCAGCCAATGCCATAACAGCAAATCGGGGAAATAGCCGGGAGAAGATATTTCAAGTGAAATACGCAAGCCTGAATCATCTTTCAAAAAACGATTCAAGTCTTCTGCGAGTTTCGCGTCAACATAATCCGAAGTGCGCTGTATCAAACTGGCTCTTTCGGCAAGAACACTTTCAAGAGAAGGGTTGATCTCTTTCAGCAACGGAACTACCTGATGCCTGATAAAATTCCTCGTATATCCATTGCTCTCGTTGCTGGAGTCATTGCGCCAGTTTAAATTATTTCGGTTTGCATACCCTCTTATTTCTTCTTTCGTAAATCTCAGCAATGGTCTGATGACAGCATCACGGACCGAAGACATACCCGTAAGCGACTTCAAAGAACCGCCGCGGATAAACTGATGTAATATGGTTTCGGTTTGATCACCGAGGTGGTGTGCCACCATGATCCAATGCGCTTCCTTTTTTTCTTTGAGCTCATTGAACCATTCATATCTCAGGTCTCTTGCTCTTTGTTGAATAGCGGATTGGTCCTTACCAAAAACTTTGTCTGCATCAATGCGCAACACATGAAGCTGAATGTCGTTTCTATCCGCGAAGGTTTCAACAAATCGCTGGTCATCATCACTTTCTTGTCCACGCAAACCATAGTTGACATGGGCAAGTTGAACCTGATAATTGGCTGAGCAAAGCAGATGAGCCGCAACCACACTATCCGCGCCTCCGCTGATACCAAGAATAATTTTATCCTGCTTTTTTACTCCCAGTGAATCAAGAACTTGTACAAATATTTCCTGAGATAAATGCGTCATTCAAACGAGGAATAAAAGTCTAATGGAACCTGCAACTCAAAATGGCAATATCATCATGATACGGAGCGTCACCTTTAAAATCATTCAGTGACTGGATAATGATTTCATTGAGGTCAGAAACACTATCGTTAAAACACGTAAGCATGAGTTTTTCAAGCCGTTCAGTTCCGAAATCCTGGCTCATCGAATTCTCTGTTTCCACAAGACCATCCGTGAAGCATACGATAACAGAACCGGGATCAATTTTGATTTCACCATCCACAATTTTTGGCAATTCTTCGAACATACCAAGCCCGATGGTTCCGTGTTTGAGCTGATGTGTGTATCCGTTTCTGTCGGCCAGCACAGGCGGATTGTGTCCGCAGTTGACGTAGCTAAGCATTCGTGTTGATTTTCTGTAGACCGCAAGAAACAATGTAATGTATTTCTCACCCATGGCCGTTTGCATCACTCTGTTGTTCAGTTCCCGCACAATTTCAACAATATCTACATTCCTGTATGCAAAAATCGATCTCAGGTACGCTTGAAAATTGGCCATTAGAAATGCTGCACTTACACCCTTTCCTGAAACATCCGCCATGCAAAACATGACCTCATTTTCATTCAGTTCAAGAAAATCATAATAGTCGCCGCCAACTTGTTGATGTGCGCGATAGAATGCGCTCACTTCAAAATTGCTGTTTTTTGGAAGCGATCCGGGCAATAAAATTGCCTGCATTTCAGCGGCAAGTTCAAGCTCCTTTTTCATCCTCTCTTGTCGCAAACTTTCCTCTTGAAGTTTTCTGTTTTGAATTGCAACTACGAGCACATTCGTAATGGTCTGAATAAATTTCATGTGCGTGATAACCGGACTCATTTTAATGTCCTGCTCACCCTGATCGCCGACCAACAAATACGCAATCGGAACTTCATTTTGTAAAATCGGAATGGACAGATCAAAAGAATTTTGCTTATGACCAGTGGTCAGAGTATTCTCTGATTTCTGGTGAAAAAAAGACTCGTCCGCAATATCGTGAATCTCCACGTCTTCTACCCCATATTGAAGAATACATTTCCACTTGTCTTCCTTATTGAACAAAATGAGTTTTTCAATAGACAAGGATTCCCTCAGAATCCTTTTATAAGAATGAAGAAGCTCTTCCACACCAACATTGGCATTGATGGCTTTCGTCAAATCGAGCAGTGCGTTGAGTTTAAACTCACGTTGCTTAACTTTTTTATTTAGTCTTTTCGAGTCATTCATGGCCGTAATCAGGTATAAAAATTACAACCCAATTTTTTCTATAATGGCAGGTAACTTGCGGATAAGTGCAAGTTCTCTGAATTTATGTCTGGCTTCTTCTGCGGGCGATCCGAAGTATGTTTTTCCTGCCTCAATATCCTTTGACACTCCGCTTTGTCCAAGAACCACCGCTCCTTTTCCGATATGCAAATCACTCGGCACCCCGACCTGTCCCCATAAAATCACATTGTCTTCGATGACCACACAACCTGCAATGCCAACCTGCGCCGCAAACAGACAGTTGTTTCCAATCACAGTATCGTGTCCCACATGCACATGATTATCCAATTTAGTACCGTCGCCGATCCGAGTATCTCCGGTAAGACCGCGATCGATGGTGCATGCCGCGCCGATTTCAACATAATTGCCGATTTCGACACTGCCGCATGTATGCATTTTATCTCTTCCGTGTGGACGAGATTTGTAGTAAAACGCATCGCTTCCAATCACCGCGTTTGCGTGAATGATGCAATCATCACCGATGTTCACGTTGTTATAAAAAACAACTCCGGGATGAATGACGCAGCGATCTCCGATGCGAACGTCATCACCAAACACAACGGTTGGATGGATAACACAATCGCTACCTACACGAACGTTTTTTCCCTGCGATCCCGAGGGTAAAGACCATGGTGAGAAGTGGCTGGTGAGCCTGTTAAAATCGCGACATGGATCATCTGAAAAAATCAATGCCTTTCCCTCCGGGCAATCAACCCTCTGATTGATAAGAACAACAGATGCTGCTGATGCCAGTGCTTTGTCATAATATTTCGGATGATCAACGAATACAAGATCCCCCGGAACCACTTTATGAATTTCATTGATCCCTGTAACCGAAAACAATGGATCACCATCAAATTCACATCCGATCAGCGCTGCGATTTCCGAAAGAGTTTGAGCTGGAGATAGTTTCATGAGTGCTCAAAGGTAATCAGTGGTTGCCTGGTTGCCTGAAAATCAGGGTAAAAAAAAGCCACCTTGCGGTGGCTTATCTGAATCAATCTTAGAAGATTATTTTTTTACCCTTTCGTGGTATTGTCCTGTAGTGGTGTCAACACGGATGGTGTCGCCTTCATTGATGAACAATGGAACCCTTACGTCGACGCCGATGTCGATGGTAGCTGGCTTGGTTGCGTTCGTGGCCGTATCACCACGCACTCCGGGTTCAGTATAAGTAATATCATACTCCACATACTGAGGCAGGTCACAGCTCATTGGCTGGTCATCCTCCGTATTGAACAAAACGATACATTTCATACCCTCCTTGAGGAACTGAGGGGCATTGATCATTGCTTCAGGAATAGAAATCTGCTCAAAATCCTCAAGGTTCATGAAGTTATAATTGTCATCCTTGTAGAGAAATTGATACTCTCTGGTTTCAATTCTTACTACATCAATAGCAACACCACTGTTGAATGTTTTGTCAACGATTTTACCATTGTTGAGGTTTTTGATTTTAGTTCTCACGAAAGCCGGCCCTTTTCCCGGTTTAACATGAAGAAACTCCATGACGCGCCAGATGTGACTGTCCATTTTAAAGCATAGTCCATTGGAAATATCCGCAGTTGTTGTTGCCATTGTATTGGTTTTATCTTAAGCGGGCGCAAAAGTACGGCAACAGGCACAAGTAAACAAAATCGCCTATCTGGAAATGATCATGATTTCGACCCTGCGGTTCTTTATCTGGTCCTTGATTGTTACTTCGGGAAAGACCAATGGTTTCTTCATGGCGTAGCCCTTATAGGTTACCCTGTGCGGTTCAATGCCTTCCTTGACAAGAAAATCATACACCTCCTTGGCCCTTGCCCAGGAAAGATTATCCTTTCCGGTTTCATCATCAATGCCATCTTCGTCGGGTCTATCAGCGCAGCAAACATGGCCCTGCACCTCAATGCTCAGTTGAGGATTTTCTTTCATGATTTCAGCCAGTTTATTCATTACGGACTTTGCTTCCGGTAATGTTCTATGACTACCCGGATAGAAGTTCAGACCGCCAATTACCAATGTCTGTCCGGGTTCGAGATTTACAAGCGTGGCCGCCATAGACGTTGCCTCATCCTGCTTCGGAGGGTCGGTATCAACAACAGCCGGCTCAGCTATTTTCAAGGTTTCCGTCTTTTCTTCAGCACAAAGCATTACGCTAACCATGCGGTTGGCCGGATTATATGCCTGATTCTTTTTGGTGCATCCCTTTTCCGGATAGGCAAGGCTCTGAGCAATGGTTACGTCCGGATATCCGGCCATTTCAAAGTAATTCTGAAGATAAAGCGCCCTATTGTAGGCTAGTTTGGAATTGTACTGATATGATCCCGGGCAGTCTGTAGCTCCTTCAATGACCAAACTCACGCGATGATTTTCAAAGAATGTTCTGTTCCAGCCTTTCGCCTCAAGATCGGCAATCAGCTCGTCACCATCGATGGCAAAGCGGTTCACCGGAAATCTCCAACTTAGCGAATCACAAGTAACCTGAGCAACAGCTCCGGAATTTTTCAATAAAAAAACGGAAAAAACAAGCGCAACGACAAGGGTGTTCGTTTTCATGGGCCGTTCTACGGCAGAAGTCTCAAAAAAGTTTACTGCGGAATGTATTCTGTAGCACCTTCAAGGATGTAATTCATCTGATAGATATCGGTTGCGTTGAGTTTGAGCGTGCCCTTAAAAGAAAGTCGCTCATCAGTTTTATAAGTTCTGTTCTTTCCTGCAAACCTCAGGTCCACAACACTTTCAGGACCACCACCGCCACAGAAATAACAGTTGGCGTAAGGATATCGCGAAACAACATAAAAATTCTCATCATAATCAACGGGAATAACATATCCGGTGATAAAAACTTCTTTTCCTTCCAATGCCTTGACACCAGGACCAAAAGTTGGCTTCCAGTAATACATGTCCAGATCGGAAACATACATTTCCTTGAACGTGACATCTGTGAGTGCATGCCAGGTGAGCTCCACAATTTTTCCTTCTTCAAAATGCGGGATGAGGGATAGCTTTTTTCCGTATGTCCAGTCAATCACCGGTTTCGCGATCACCGGCTTATTTTCAGTTCCGTTGCACTGCATAAAGCCATAAGTGCCTAAAGCAATAGCAACACCCGTTAATACAAAAACGATCTTCTTAAGCATTGGCAAGAGTCTTTGATATATCCATTTTCAACGCCTTCATAGCAGGCAACAATGAGGCCACAATTCCTATCAGCAAAGTTATGGCCAGCAGCATCACTTCAGAAAATGTGATTCCCAATTTGTCCAAACCAAAGTGAAAATTTTCTTTCATCGTATTGCTGAGAACAAGAAGACCAATCCTGCTCAGTATTATTCCGCATACAAAACCAAGAATAACCAAAACAATCCCTTCAAGTAAGATCAACACAAACAATGTTGCGCGGGTACCTCCCATGGTGCGCATCAGAGCTAGTTCGTATTTTCTTTCCTTCATTGAATTCAAGAGAGAAATAAAAATACTGATGAAAGACAATACCGTAATTACAATCGCGATAGCGGTTATTGAGGTGAGGCCAATACCGAAATTATTCATCAGACGGCTGTTCTCTACTGCCACGTTGGCAAGTTGCATGGTTGTTTCTTCTGTCAGTTTTGACAGCATGCCAAATGCACCTTTGTTTCGCTTTTTGATGAGATAGGCCGTCATCTCTCTGTCTGCATCCGGGTCAGCCACTTCCGTGGAATCCGAAACAAGCACGGGCTCTTCATGCCCATGGTCATGTACCAGCCACGTGCTTTCTATAGGCGTAAGAATCAGGTTGTCGATCACACAATCTGAAGCAGCAAAAATTCCAACTACCCTGAACGGTTTGTCGTGGTGATGGGCATCCGGATCCCCCTCTGCGGCATTATCAAAACCATGCATGCTCGTGAATGTGCTACCGACTTTAAGCCCGGTTTCCCTGGCCACAACAGAACCAATAGTCACCTCAAAAGGCTCATCAAACATCACACCGTCTGCAACGGCACACCCATAGTGTTCGGGGTATTTTGAATTGGTGCCAACGATTCTGAACTTCTCGAAATTGTCGCCATAGGCCAGAGGAATTACCTCTTCAACCATCGGGTTGCGGATAATTCGTTTGGCGTCAGACACCTTGATGTTTCCAGTGGGCGCATCAACATGATAGACGTTGGCGAGAATACTTTGTAAAGGACTGCCCTTCGCCGCAAGGACAAAATCAATGTCCTTGATATTGCGATCAAATTTTTCCGTGACCTGCCCGCTGAGTAAAATCATCAGCGAAATAATACCGACTCCGAACGCAAGCAAAACGATACTCAACGCCGTATTCAGCGGCCTATACTTCAGATTGCTCCACGATATTTTCAGTAAGTTCATAGTACCAATTGCTTATTAAACCGATCTTTCAGTCGCTTATCGTGTGTAACTATTATCAGGCTTGCGCCGGATTTCTCCGCTTGTTCTTCAAGCAAATTCATCACTTCGATCGCGTTTTTATCATCGAGAGCGCTGGTTGGTTCGTCGGCGAGAATGATGGTGGGTTGATTAAAAATAGCCCTTGCTATTGCTACACGCTGCTGCTCTCCCACGCTCAATTCAGAAGGCATGCTTCTTGCTTTGCTGCCGAGATTGAGTCTCTCAAGAACACCTCTGGCAACATCAACCGATGACTTTTTATGCGACAAGTAAGGGGCAAGCATCAGGTTATCAATCACGTTCATTGAGTTGACAAAATGCGCCGTTTGAAAGATGATGCCAATGTTTTGACCTCTGAAACGATCAAGCGAAGCATCTGATAGTGATGATATAACAGTTCCGTTTATATCCACTTTACCAGAAGAGGCGCGCAGCATTCCTGCAAGCAAGTGCAACAGGGTCGTTTTTCCCTTTCCGCTTTCTCCCAGAATTAATAAGTGCTCCCCGTCGCTGCAATGCACATCAGGAAATTCGAACGAAGGCCCGCCGGCGTATTGAAATTTCAGTTGACTGGTCGATAACATGTTTGTAATGACAGAGTGCGAAAATAAACCCCCTTTGTGTGCATCTGTGTAAATGAAATGTGAATGGGCTGGCATCCGGTGTCTATTTTCGTGAAAAAAAGTAAAATGACTTTTTCGCAAAGGTTGACGCGCTACCTGCTCGGTGTGGGTATCGGACTCATAGCAGTATACCTGATGTTTCCTCAATATGACTGGCTCGAATGGCTTCCCCAAAAGCAGGTCATGCAAAATATCCGTGAGGCGGATTTTTCTTTTGGAAAAGACGCTGAATGCCAAATGGCCTGTCTTGGAGTGAACGTTGAACAGATTCAGCTCGCCCGAAACGAAGGTCGGGTAGATTTCGATGAAAGCGACGTGAAGCGTAGCCCGAAATTGTATCATCTTGAATACGGTAATCTCGATATGAAAATCGAGTTAACAGATAGCACCGCCAAATTGGTCGACATACTTTCCGCGGGTAAAGTCTGTCCATGTCCTTAATCCCAGCGCAACCGATGAACACATTGATTGAAAAAATAAAACAGCTAGCCTACGACTATTACGACGACGTTTTATCAATACGAAGGCATCTTCACGCTCATCCGGAACTCTCATACCACGAAGTTGAAACGGCGGCATTCGTTGCGCGAAAGTTGAAATCATATGGAATCGAATGTCAGACGGGAATTGCCGGACATGGCATCACCGCTTTTATCAAAGGAAAAAACCCTGACAAAAACATATATGCGCTTCGCGCTGATATGGATGCTCTGCCTATCACAGAGTTGAATGAGGTTCCTTACAAAAGCCAAAACAACGGCGTGATGCATGCCTGTGGTCATGACGTGCACACCTCTTGTCTTCTCGGAGCCGCCCGCATTCTGAACACACTCAAAGACGAATTTGAGGGAACAATCCAGCTCGTGTTTCAACCTGCCGAAGAAATGCTACCCGGCGGCGCATCATTGATGATCAAAGAAGGCGTGTTTGAGGCAAAAAAGCCGGAAGCCATTTTTGGCCAACATGTTTATCCGGAATTGCCTGCCGGTAAAATTGGAATCAAGCCCGGCATGTACATGGCGAGTACTGACGAAATATACGTCACTGTCAAAGGTGTTGGTGGTCATGGGGCAAAACCCAACCGCAACATCGATCCGGTACTGATCAGTGCGCATCTCATTGTGGCGCTACAACAAGTAGTGAGCCGTTGGGCCAATCCATCAACCCCAACTGTTCTGTCTTTTGGTAAGGTCATCGCCAACGGTGCCACCAACATTATTCCCGGAGAAGTGAAACTCGAGGGAACTTTTCGCACATTCGATGAAACTTGGCGCTATGAAGCACACAAGCGCATGAAAGCGCTTGCAGAAGGACTTGTAAGCGGAATGGGTGGTGACGTTGATTTTCGAATTGAAGTTGGTTACCCGGTGCTGAAAAACCACGAAGAACTTACCATGCGCACGAAAGAACTGGCAAGTGCGTTTTTGGGTGCCGACAACGTGGTTGATATTGACCTAAGAATGACAGCGGAAGACTTCGCGTATTTCAGCCAGATCATGCCCGCATGCTTTTACAGATTGGGCACCTCTTCGTCCGTTGACACATCAAAAAGTTACAGTGTTCATCATCCCAATTTCGACATCGATGAACAAGCGCTTATCACAGGAAGCGGACTGATGGCCTGGCTTGCTATCAATAAGAATTAATGCAAAACAATACCCTCTGAAAAAAAAACGGCCTCCTAAGAGGCCGTTACATGGTTGTGCGTTACTAGATTAATGGTTACCTACTATCATCCTTTCGGTAAACTTCATGCCATTCATGCGTATCTCAACGGTGTACAAACCACTGCTGAGCGATTGAGCAGGAACAACCTCGCGCAATGCGATTCCTTCGGCATTGAATTGTTCGGAATAGACATGTTTTCCGAAACTGTCATAGATACTGATTGATACCATTTGATCATTCGCTCCGATGAGGTTGAGCATAAAGCGATCACCTGTATTTGGGTTTGGATACAACAATGAGGTGGGTTCAGCATTGCCGGTTCTTTCCTCCTGCAGGTTCTGTTGATCATTCAACATGAAGCTCGCAGAAGTTCCTGAAACCTGAATTGTTCGTGTCGGACCGTAAGTACCGTTACCCCATGAAAAATTAGGTCTCACACGAACATTCCAGAAACCAATATTTGCTTGTGCAGAAGGGAATGCCGCAGTAAGGATGAGGAATGGAGAGCTATTCGATGTTGTCAGCGTAACCGTCTGAGGAAGAGTGGTTGATCCTGTACAATCGGTGACTTTTGTAAACTCGTAGGTATAGCTGATCGCTCCGCAAACCAAACCATTTCCAGTCACCGGCACGGCATGCAGGTAAGCGTTTCTGTTCAGTGCTGCCGGACAGCGTTGCGAAGTCCTCACTTCCACCTGTGGCTGACTCATGATGTTCACCCCGGTGCAGTTTGCAGAAGCCACATTGCCAAGTACTGTAATGGTTGGCTCAGGTATGTTCAATCCATTAAATAGGACATAATTCGCGTCGACCCTGACATTGTAAATTCCGCCATTCCTCAGATCCAAAGCCTGGGTTGACAAAGGAATCAATCCAGCGTTTGTTGCAGAAGTCGCAACCAGTGGGGCTGAGCCACCTGTTCCGGTAAAGTTGAATGTGTATGAATTCGCACCTCTATAAACAGCCTTATAATTGGCGCACAGCGTAAAACCACCAACAGGAACACTCGTGGCGCAACCACTTGCCATCAAAGGCGAAGCACAGATTGAGAAAGACCCTGCATTCGTTGCGTGATAGTTGCGCACACCAACATAGTAGGTCTGACCAACTGTGAGTGAACCGATATTCAATACTTCCGCACCGCCTATGGTATTGTTCACGTTCTCCACATCAATCTGAACAGCCGATGCATTCTGTAACTCTATCACACCGTCAAATCCGTTTGGAACCAATTTGATCTGCATGGCGGTTGATGGCGCCACAAACTTGTACCACACATCACGGCCGCCACCTGGAGCGACGTTTGCTGAATTGCCTTGAGGCGAAATGCCGGCATTCAACACAACGCCATTGTAGTTAAAACAATTCGGATAAATCGCTGCCGGAATACTGGTGTTCATCGATGTTGCATTAACCCATGCATCATTGGGAATCACAGCGCAACCTTCATCAATGGAGCCATCGCAATCATCATCCGTGTTGTTACCGCATAGTTCTGTTGCTCCGGGATATACCGTAGGCTGAGCATCGCTGCAATCAATAACATAAGGCGCACCGCCGTGGGCCGCAGGATAATATGGGATAAAATTGGCCGGCCATGTCAACGAGTTACAAGTAACTCCAAACAAACAGCCGTTATCGATAACGAACCCGCCGTAACCATCACCATCTACGTCTGCCCACCATTCCGTGAGCGGATTGATGTCAGCGTTCGTATCACAACAATCATCGTCGTTGACGACATAACCAACAGGTGGTGTGCAACCTGTTGCCGTTATCAGCGGATTACCAAACCCGTCGCCGTCTGCATCCTGATAGTAAGTATTTATGGTTACAGTGATCGTTGCATTTGATCCGATATTTTGACTGCAGATTCCATTGGATACAGACACAAGCGTGTAGTTTGTATTTGCCGTCAAAGCACCTGTATTGAAACTCGCTGTTCCACCGGCACTCAACGCCAGATTTATTCCTGATCCACCATTGATTGAATAGGTGACTGTTGACGATGGTGTCCCTACGAATGAAATCACCGCCGATGAACCACTGCATATGCTGGTGCTGCCGGAGATCGAAGCTTCAGGCACATCGGTTCTGGTAATAACCGCTGAACCCGAAGCGCTATTTTGACAAATAAAATCATCTACGCTTACCAGAGAGTAAGTCAGATTATTAAACACGGCACCCGTGCTTATTACCGCGCTTCCCGCACCGTCAAGCATGATGGTCTGATCTGATCCTCCGTTGATAGTATAGGTTACAAGAGCATCCGGTGTTCCTGTAAGGGTAATGTTTGAAGAGGAACCCTCACACACAGATGCGGTGCCTAAAATAGAAACTGTTGGCGGCGGATTTACAATAACCGTAGGTGTACCCGACAGATCGACCGGCAAAGCAGAGCAATTGACATCAGTCAATGTTGCCAGCGAATAGGTGGTGTTCGTCGACGGGGTTACATCAATCGTGATAAAAGGTCCGGCTCCACTGAACGGAATTGCTCCAGGCGAGAGTGTCCCGCTGAATGGGCCCGCTCCGGTTGTAACGACATACAAAGTAGCAGTACCTCCCACGCAGGTCGACTGATTGCCACCCAATACGCCGGTCGGACGCTCATTCAAATTCACTGTTCTGGAGCCTGTAAGGTCTACGGCCTGGGCCGTGCAGTTGGCATCACTGAGCGAAGCAACGCTGTATGTTGTTGTGGAAGATGGTGACACACTTACGTTGATCGTTGGTGCCGTTCCACTGAATGCAATCGCTCCGGGATTCAATGTGCCGCTGATCGTTCCCGATCCGGTTAC
>JBEIHH010000078.1:0-14632 GCA_040381475.1 Crocinitomicaceae bacterium
ATGTAGCAACACCACCGGCATTCGACGCTTTACCTGGAGCAAAAAGAACTTTTGCATTCAGGAAATTGGTAATTGCCTCAGGAGTTGAAGGCATATTCGCACCTTCCGCAACGGCAGTTACCCCATTGGCTATGAGAGCTTTCGCATCATCTCCGTTCAATTCATTTTGGGTTGCGCATGGCAGTGCGATATCGCATTTAACCCCCCATGGAGTCTTGCCTGCAACATATTCGCATTTATATTTATCTGCATATTCTTTGATTCGGCCTCGCTTCACGTTCTTCAATTCCATGATGAATGCCAGCTTCTCCGCATCAATTCCATCCTTGTCGTAGATGTATCCATCGCTGTCGGAAGCAGTAACAACTTTAGCACCGAGATGATTGGCCTTTTCAATGGCGTATTGTGCTACATTGCCAGAACCTGAAACCACGACGGTTTTTCCTTTAAATTCCATGCCTTTGGTGCCCAGCATTTCAGCTGCGAAATAAACGCAACCGTATCCGGTAGCTTCAGGGCGAATCAGAGAACCTCCCCAGTTGCGGCCTTTACCAGTAAGTACGCCAGTGAACTCATTGCGAAGACGCTTGTATTGTCCGAACATAAATCCGATTTCACGGCCACCAACACCGATATCCCCAGCCGGAACGTCATTGTCGGCGCCGATGTGGCGCTCCAATTCAGTCATTAAGCTTTGGCAAAATGCCATTACTTCACGATCGCTTTTTCCTTTAGGATCAAAGTCAGAACCGCCCTTTCCTCCGCCCATTGGCAAAGTGGTCAGTGAATTTTTGAAAATCTGTTCGAAGCCCAAAAATTTCAAAACAGACAAATTCACTGTGGGATGGAAACGCAATCCGCCCTTGTATGGACCGATTGCCGAATTAAACTGAACACGGTAACCACGGTTAATGTGCACTTCCCCTTTGTCATCTACCCATGGAACCCTGAACATGATAACACGCTCCGGTTCTGCAATTCTCTGAAGGATTTTTGCAGTTTTGTACTTAGGATTTTCCTCGATGTATGGAATAACCGCTTCGGCTACTTCGTGCACCGCCTGCAAAAACTCAGGTTCATTAGGGTTTTTGCCTTTGATCTCCGTCATAAATGCGTCGATCTGTGCTTGATACTTGTTTGCCATTATGCAATTAAGATTGAATTTTATTTGTAAAACGGGGGCGAAAGTAATATTGGAATCGATGTAAGAGCGATCTTTTCAAGATTATGTTTGCCAAATAAGTAACCGTTATTGCGCCGATGCGTTCAATGCCTCTAAAATTCAATTATCTGAAAATGAAAGTACTATTTCCATTTTACCTGATCGCAGGGCTTTTTTTATCAACCATTACCTTGGCTTCCTGCACGAAAAAAGATGGTGATTCCGAGGAAGAAACAGCAACGCCCCAAACTCCTGTTATCCCATCGATGAGCTGGAATGTGAACGCTGGAGAATCCGCGTTTGTTGCTGATACAACTTCATATAGTTACTCATATGATGAATCTTTGGGTTTGCATTTAATGAGCGCCAGTGACAACGGCGGTCGGACCATAACATTCATGATGGCCAGCATAGCACCCGGTTCTTATGAAGTTGACTTTGACAGCACCGTTGTGTTATGGCAAAGTGGAACGAACATCTATAACGGCGGATTCAATCCACAGGGGGAAATTATCATTACCGAGAACAGTGAGAACAAGATTAAAGGAACATTCGAGGCCACAGTTTTCAGTTTCACAACCGCCACTGAAATAGACCTTACATCCGGCACATTCAACCTACTCCCTGTTTCGAATTGATTAGAATGCGAAAACCAGACCGATGGTTGGAAGGAAAGGCAACTGATCGATGCGTTCCCCGGTTATACGATCAATGTAAAACACATTGGCTCTGTTGTAGAGATTGGTCGCTCCCGCACTCACTTCAAGCGAAGTTGAGTTTTTGAACTTGATATCGCGTTTGATGCTCACATCAAGCCTGTGGTAATAAGGAAGTCGTCCTCCGTTGAGTTCAGCGTATTGAACACTGATGAACTGGCTGTTGTTGGTGACATAATCAAGGCTAATTCCCTGTGTTGCTGATTGACCGTTGTAAAATCCTTGTGTTTGTGTAAATGGCAGTCCACTTCCAAGATTCCATCGCGCAGAAACTTCGTAACTCTTATTCTTCCCGAATAAATATGTACCAATCAGATTCAGGTTGTGCCTGCGATCGAATACCGGTGCATACCAGTTGAAACCATCCCATCGATCAACTTTGGCGATCGAATAAACCATATTCAGATAATACTTTTTGTCTTCATATTTAAGCACAAAATCCGTTCCATATGCCCTTCCTGTTTCGATAACAAAATCTCTGCGAAGCACCTCAGGCTTATCCTGATTGGTCGCATCATCTTCGAAAATTTTGTTGCGGTTCATATTTGTAAGCTGACTGAAATCACGATAGTAAGCTTCCACATTCAAATTCCAGCGATCGGTAATATCGAATTCAAATCCTCCTACAAGATGCCATGCATGCTGAAGTACATCCTGGATTTCCTTCACTTCCAGATTTTCATCGATGAATTCATTCTGCAGATTCTCAGGTCCGGCTAAGAAGCCATAAAATAGATTTACTACATCACGATCACTGTTGGTAGCCATGAGGTTTTGAGTATAACGGCCTGTCGCCATCTTTAATCGCAAGCGTTCAGAAGCTTTGTATTTCACTCCTAAGCGAGGTTCGGGAGAGAATACCCCCAAAGTACCGTAGTACTGGAATCTAATACTTGGCTCAATTAGCCAACTACCGCGATTGATTTTATAATCGAAATAGGCATTCAACTCGGTTGTATTTTGCTGATACTCCAGCATACGCGCATTGTCGAGCAATGCAAATGTTCTGAAGAGTGTAGAAAAACCAACTACTTCAATTCCATATCTCAATACATCATTCTTAATTCCATATTTAAAATCAAGACCGAAGTTAAAACCATTGATGCTGCTAATCCTGTCAGGATTATTCGCTTCTTTCATGGTGATATCGTATTTACTTCTTGCGAAGTTTCCGCTGATGAGCACCGAAGAATTTGAAGGAACAACCACAAAATTTCCGCCGGCGCCATTGTTGCTCCAACTCAAGGTTGCGAGATTTTTAAAATTGGTAACTGCGTCGTTGAAGCTGAATCCGAACAGATTGAATTTGGATCCATTTGCACCACCGAACGACATTTTACCATACAAATCGGTATAGTTGAAAGGCAAACCATCGCCATCATTGATGCCTGGATAAAGCACCTTTGAACTCTGATCCAGATATGAATGCTTCGCAGAAACCACGTAAGAAATTCCACTTCCGTTCTCACGAAGTTTTTTGATCGGGCCTTCGATCTGACCTTTAACGCCAAAAGGGTTTATGCCGACATGACCTGATATTTCACGTTTGTTTCCATCACGCGTTGTGATATCCATGATGGAAGAAATTCTGCCACCAAATTGAGCGCTGAATCCACCTGTGTAGATATCTGCATTAGCGATAATATCAGTGTCAAACACAGAGAATAAACCAATGGAGTGAAAGGCATTGTAAACGATCATCCCGTCGAGCAGAACCTTGTTCTGAACCGGTGATCCACCTCTCACGAAAATCTGACCTCCCTGATCACCGGTCGTGATAAATCCCGGTAATGTAGTGAGTGCCTGAGCAAGGTCTGGTGAGCCACCAATACTTGGCACCCGCTTGATATCCTTGGTTCGCATCGATTCAACTGAAACGTTCACATTGTTCCTTTGATCACTGCCTTTGTCTGTAATTTCAATTTCTCCAATGATGATATCATCTTTTATCAAGAGATAATTTCTGGAAAACACTTTGTCTTTTGTGATTGTAAGCTCTTCGCGGACAGGCTTATAACCGAATTCATTGATGACAAAGGTGTAGGTTCCATCCGGAATTTTGGTGATAGAATAAAATCCGTTTTCATCGGTCTGCACGCCGAAAGAAGTGCCCTCCAGACCTACCAATACGAATATCATCGGCTGGCCGGTTTCATTGTCCTTTACGAAACCTCTTACCGAGCCCTGCGCAAATGAAGACGCGGAAAGCAGTATCCAGAATAGTCCAATCGCAGAGCGCAAAAACAAATTATTCATAAGCAGGTATTCGAAAAGTTCGGCGAATTTAAGTACTATTAGGATTGAAAATTTTGTCATATATCATAAACACTTGGATTTATTGCCTGTCAAATCGCCATTTATTTGCAGCTATGAATGAACTTCCGGTACTTTTTCCCGAAACATTGCCAGAATCTGACTATCAGGAATTGTATCGTGCTGTCTGTCACCAGCTGGATAAGGATTTCAGGCCTCATGCAGGTTTGAACGAGCTTCCAAAACCGATTTCACCTGAATGGATATATGCTGAGATTCAAAGAATGTTGCATGAAATAGTTGAACGCGGTGGATCTGAATTGGGTGCTGTAATCTATCGGGTGGATCTCAAGGAATCCCATGTGAGAATTATGATGAATGAAAATTCTATCACGGAACGCATTACCGGACTCACCAATCTGATTATCAAACGGGAAGCGCAAAAAGTTTGGCTACGAAAGCATCTGTGAACTTCACGATAACTTTCTTGAAATCTACACGTAACTTCGCACACCCAAACAAGTAGTATCCTCTGATGAACAATCATACCTATCTTGCTAATGGCGATGTAAATGCCATTGACAGTTTATACAAACAATATCTCCAGGATCCTCAATCCGTGGACATATCATGGCAGCGCTTTTTCGAAGGTTTTGAGTTCCAGCGCTCCAATTTTGAAATGTTGCCCGGAACACCTGCTTCAGGCGCAACGGGTGGAGAAGTGAGCAACGAATTCAAAGTCATCAACCTCATAAATGGCTATCGCCAGAGGGGACATCTATTCACCGAAACAAATCCTGTTCGTGAGCGGAGAAAACACCTACCAACTCTTGATCTCGAAAATTTCGGATTGACTGAAGCCGATCTTGATACTGTTTTTCAGGCGGGAAATGAAGTAGGTCTAGGGCCTGCCAAGTTGCGCGACATCATCGCTCACCTTAAGGATTGCTATTGCAAGCACATTGGTGTCGAATATATGTATATACGCAATCCGGAGCTTATTCTGTGGTTGCGCCAGAGATTGGAAGCCGTAAACAAGATCAAATTTTCTCCGGAAGAAAAGAAGCAGTTCCTCGGACTGGCCAGTAAAGCTTCTCTTTTTGAACAGTACATCCATAAAAAATTCGTAGGTGCCAAAAGATTCAGTGTTGAAGGATGTGAAGCTGTAGTGCCTGCTATCGATTATATGGTTCGTCAGGCAGCCGATATGGGCGTGAAGGAATTTGTGATCGGTATGGCACATCGCGGGAGGCTGAACGTACTGACCAACATCATGGGAAAACCACATGAGCAGGTATTTTCTGAATTTGAAGGTCTGGAATACGAAGAAGAAAGCAATTTCGACGGTGATGTAAAATACCACTACGGTTACTCAAACGACATTACAACTGACAATGGCAACGAAGTGCATCTTACTCTTTGTCCCAATCCATCACACCTCGAAGCAGTTAATCCGGTTGTTGAAGGACTTTCACGTGCCAAGATCGATCATTATCTGAACAGTGAAGACAAAATCGTTCCGGTTCTTGTGCATGGTGATGCAGCGATTGCTGGTCAGGGAATTGTTTATGAAATTGTGCAAATGGCTCTGCTCGACGGTTACAGAACAGGCGGAACGGTTCACATTGTAACAAATAATCAGGTAGGGTTTACTACCAATTATCTCGATGCGCGTTCCTCAACTTATTGCACGGACGTAGCAAAAACGACACTTTGTCCTGTTTTTCATGTGAACGCTGATGATGTGGAGGCGGTCATTGAAACTATGAAGATTGCACTTGAATATCGCATGACTTTCAAAATGGATGTTTTTGTTGATCTTCTCGGCTACAGAAAATATGGTCACAACGAAGGGGATGAACCGAAATTTACTCAACCGACTCTGTATAAGCTGATCGCTTCACATCCGTCTCTTCGCGAGATTTATATGAGCCAGTTGCTATCCGAAGGAACAATCGACAAGGCATTTGGAGAAGGTCTGAAAAAAGAATTTGAGGCCATGCTTGACACCAAACTTGAGATTGCCAAGACGCTCAAGTCGGCGCATGTTAAACACTTTCTGGAAGAAACCTGGAAAGGTATCAGAAAGGCTACTGACTCAGACTTCGAAGCGAGTATCCCAACGAGATTTGATAAAAAGAAACTGAAGGAAATTGCAATAAAAATCTCCACACTCCCAAAGGAAGAAAAGTTCTTTGCCAAAACTGCAAAAGTTTTTGCCGACAGGCTCAAGATGATTGAAGATGACAAGCTTGATTGGGCCATGGGAGAGCTCATTGCTTACGCATCGTTGCTGAGTGAGGGACACCCTGTTCGCCTGAGTGGTCAAGATGTTGAGCGTGGCACGTTTTCACACAGACATGCCGTGGTGAAGACAGATGAAGACCAGGAAAAAGAAATTATCACCCTGAATCGAATCAGTGATAAGCAAGCCAAATTCAGTGTTTACAATTCATTGCTCAGTGAATATGGTGTCCTTGGTTTCGATTACGGATATGCATTCGGAACACCGCGCGGACTAACCATCTGGGAAGCTCAGTTCGGAGACTTCAACAATGGCGCGCAGATTGTCATCGATCAATTTATCAGCGCAGCAGAGGATAAATGGCGAACAATGAACGGCATTACCATGCTGCTACCACATGGATATGAAGGTCAGGGAAGTGAGCACAGTTCTGGACGTCTGGAGCGCTTCCTGCAGTTATGTGCAGAGTTGAATATGCAAATCTGCAATTGCACAAGTCCCTCAAACTTTTATCACTTGCTAAGAAGACAAGTTCATACGGAATACAGAAAGCCATTGGTGATTTTTACTCCTAAAAAACTATTGCGCTATCCAAAGGCTGTATCGACCATGGATGAACTGGCCACAGGAAAGTTCCAGGAGGTCATTGATGATCAATCAATCAACAAAAAGCAAGTAAATACAGTAGTTCTGTGCAGCGGAAAAGTTTATTACGAAATTCTCGAACAGAAAGAAAAACTTGGGGCTGGTGAAAACCTGGCGGTTGTGCGCATTGAACAACTTTATCCTTTGCCAGAGAAACAAATCAGAGAAGTCATTGCCGGATACGGCAAAAATTCGAAGCTCGTTTGGGCACAGGAAGAACCAGAGAACATGGGTGCCTGGAGTTACATGATGCGAATGCTTCGCGATTTGAATCTGGAAGTTGCTTCTCTGCCAGCGTCGGCTTCACCGGCTACAGGATCACCAAAAGTGCATGAAAAACGCATGACAGAAATGATGAACAAATTGTTTTCATTTGGCAAAGTGAAGGTGTAACAACGTTTCGTATTATTTCCGCTTAACGGGCGAAAGGCTAAGATTTTCAGTTATTTCCGGCGAGTGCTTGCGCAAAGGTTTTGTAATTTTTCGAAGCATCAAAATTTGCTTCGAAATGCTCACGACACTTTGCTCCTGCCTGATTCCATTTTTCTTTGTCTGTAAACATTTGTTTCAGGCATTGATCAATTTCTTCATCAGTGAAGTTAGGTGAAATCAATCTCCCTGTAATTCCTTCCAAAACCGCTTCAGGAGTGCCATTGACGGCTGTGGCCATAACCGGGATTCCATGCGACAAAGCTTCCATGATGGTCACCGGCAATCCTTCCACCAAACTAACATTCACAAAAAAATCAACGTGGTGTGTACTATAAAATTCACGGATCAAAGAATTCGCCGTCTGGCCCAAAATCAAAAACTCGACATTGGAAGACGTGACAGATTCTTCAGCTTCCTTTCTCATAGTACCATCTCCAAAGTGAATCCACTTCACTGGCATGTTCAAGCGGGAGAGCGATGCTCCAAGTAAATGCAATCTTTTATTTTCATCGAAACCAGAACAAGTAACAATGACCGGTTTTTCAGATGTCATGGACCCAGGCGGATTGAACGCGAAATCATCCACACCGAGGTAGGCCGTTTTTACTTTCAACAAGGGGAATTTCTTCTTCAAATAATTTTTCCCGTGATCACTTATGGTAAATATTGTTTCGACATATCGCTGCTTGAAATGCCGAAAAGGAGGGATCAGTATTACTTCATTGATGAGACCCCAATCTTCGTGATAAAGATCCAGTGAATGTGCCCTGCTCACATAGGAGTGAATGAGGTTTCTGCGTTTCAGGATGGACAAGCAGAGCGCAGAATTGCTGAACCAGTATGAATAGAATGTGGTGCTGGCAAGATCGATGTTGTTTTCCTGCAGCCAACGCATCAGGCCATTACCCAGAGCATATTGAGCAGCATAAATTGGCATAATCCGTTTGATATCAGAGACGAGCCAATCCTTGTTGTGAGTCCGAATGTACTCATAAAAAAAAGCCCGTATAAAACTCGTGAGGCGTTCAAATTTAGATGCCAGTTGAATTTTTTTGTTGAGATCTATCACATGGACGTTATCCGGCAATTCAAAAGAAATACTTTCATGACTTCCGAAATAATCATGAGGATAGATGAAGACTTGCTCAAATTCAGCAGCAAGATATTTCAGCTCATGCGCCACATATTGTTCCTTTTGAAGAAACGGAAATTGTTTGGTAAGAAGAATTAAGGTGCGACGCTTCATGTAAGTAGTGCAAAACTAATGTGCCCGAAGCAAATAGGTGATATTGAAAGCATCGGTATCCATAACAGGACAATTCTGAGCCCAAAGCCATTCAGCAAAGCATTGTGATGACTCGTCCACTGTTGAGTTTGACAACAAAGTACGTTGCTATGCACATTCCATGTTCAAGAAATAATCGGGGTATGGTGCATTTTGATCGATTCGTTCGCAGATTTGTCGTCGTAAAAATTCCATAGAAGGAATACAAATTTTCTAGGATATGTCGAAAGTGGAAATTAAAGTGCCCTCTCCGGGTGAAAGTATCAGTGAAGTCATCATAGCCAACTGGCTTGTAAAAAATGGCGATTATGTTGAAAATGGGCAAGTCATTGCAGAAATTGACAGTGACAAGGCCACCCTTGAGCTTTCAGCAGAAGCCAGTGGCACCGTAACTATTCTGGCTCAAGCCGGTGATACCGTCGCTGTTGGATCAGTTGCATGCAGTATCGACACATCGGCAGCCCGCCCTGAAGGTAAAACTGCTGCGGAACCAACTTCCGCAAAAGTTGCAGAACCTGCCAAGGCAGCAACTCCTGCCGCACCGGTTGCTGCACCTGCTGCATCAAAACCAGGATACGCCACAGGCACACCTTCTCCCGCTGCCGCCAAGATGATGACGGAAAACGGTATTGCTGCTGCACAAATCACAGGCTCCGGTCCAGGTGGTCGTATTACCAAAGGCGATGTGATGAATGCCATGTCTTCAGGATTTAATACTGCAGCCGTTCCGGCCCGCTCAGGCAGCCGCGATGAGAGAAGAGAAAAAATGACCAATCTGCGAAAGAAAATTTCTGAGAGACTTGTCAGCGTGAAGAATACCACGGCCATGCTCACCACATTCAACGAAGTGAACATGAAGCCTATCATGGATTTGAGAACCAAATACAAAGATGTATTCAAAGAAAAGCATGGTGTCGGCCTTGGTTTTATGTCATTCTTCACCAAAGCATGCAGCGAAGCCCTTTTTGCATTTCCTGCTGTAAATGCCCGGATTGAAAATGGTGAAATAGTTTATCATGACTACACAGATATAGGCATAGCAGTTTCCAGTCCTAAAGGGCTGATGGTGCCTATTCTCCGCAATACGGAAATGATGGGCCTTGCAGATATCGAACGCAGCATTGGTGACCTTGCAAAAAAAGTCCGCGATGGAAAAATTACGGTAGATGAAATGCAGGGCGGCACTTTCACCATTACCAATGGCGGCGTATTCGGATCAATGCTCTCCACTCCTATTCTCAATCCTCCGCAGAGCGCGATTCTTGGCATGCACAATATCGTAGAAAGACCTGTTGTCGAAAATGGTCAGATTGTTGTCCGTCCTATTATGTACGTGGCGCTGAGTTATGATCACCGTATCATCGACGGACGAGAAAGTGTTAGCTTCCTTGTCAAAGTAAAAGAGATGCTGGAAAATCCCGAGCGCATGCTTTTCGGAGGAAAATCTGCGGAAGAAATTTTATTGGGGCTGTAATCCCGGGAAGAATGTTTGGTCTATAGCTGAGGAAATCTCTTCAGTAATTTTTTCAATTGGGTTGAACGCATTTGATGGTGTGTTGTACGGGTAACCGTAACCAATACCAATTCAAATGAAAAACATTCTGTTTCTAAGTCTCCTGACACTTTTACTAAACGCCTGTCAGACAAATCACAAAGCGCGTTCCGCAGAACATACAAGCCAAAATACTTCTGTCAATGAACCATTTTTGATATTTGATAAAAATGGAAGTGATGAGATCACTTATAATTATTGTATTTCCAAAGAAGACTTGAATGAGGACCTTGAGCCGGCATCATCCGAAGAATATGATGCAATAAAGGAAAACGAATTCCTGAGCACCGAAAAAGAAGCAGTTTCTACATTTAGCGTAGACGTTGACAAAGCAGCATATGCCAATTGTCGCAGGTATGTAAATGCAGGAGCTCAACCTCCAAAAGACGCGGTTCGTATAGAAGAATTCATCAATTATTTCGAATACAATTATCCTCAGCCACAGGGCAAAACCCCATTCACAATTAATACAGAAGTTGCAGATTGTCCATGGAACCGTGAACACAAACTGGCCATGATCGGCCTTCAGGGAAAAATCAGCCAGGAAGAAATCAGCGGACCGAGTAATCTCGTATTTCTGATCGACAATAGTGGCTCTATGGAATCGCCTGATAAACTTCCACTCGTGAAATCAGGCCTGATCGACATGGTCAATGCATTATCTCCAAACGACAGAATTGCCATTGTCACTTACGCGGGAGAAGCCGGACTTGCTCTTGCCTCAACCTCATGTACCAACAAAAAAGAGATCATCAAAGCGATCAGCTCAATGTCTCCCGGAGGATCTACCAATGGTGCGGGTGGAATTGAACTGGCTTATCAAATTGCGGTAGCCAATAAAATTGAGAATGGAAATAATCGCATCATACTCTGTACCGATGGAGATTTTAATGTAGGTGTATCAGACAATAAGGAATTGACCAAACTGATTTCTGAAAAAAGAAAATCAGGAGTTTTCCTGACCACATGTGGCTTTGGAACAGGTAACTACAAAGACAACAAAATGGAAGCTCTTGCAGATAATGGCAATGGCGTAGCATACTACATTGACAGTGAAAAGGAAGCAAACAAAGTTTTTGTAACGGTCATGAGCAGCACCATTTACACCATTGCTAAGGACGTAAAAATCCAGGTAGAATTTGATCCTGAGGTCGTTCAATCTTATCGCCTCATTGGTTATGAGAACCGCATTCTGAACAAAGAAGACTTTGACAATGACCAAGTAGATGCAGGGGATATAGGAAGCGGACATTGCGTCACGGCCATTTATGAAATAGTTCCATCAACAGCAGAATCATTGACAGCAAGTATGGAAGATCAGGCTCAAGTCTTATCTGTGCAATTGATGTATAAAGCGCCTCAAAGCAAAACCAGCGAACTATTGAAACGGACGGTTTACAAAAGTGAAGTTAAATCAGTTATGAGCGACAATCTCAACTGGGCATCGGCTGTGGCATTGTATGGCATGATACTTCGAAAGTCGGAGCTATGTGGAAAAAGCACTTTTGAGGATGTACAAAAACTCACCGATAAAACGTCGGCATCGTTTATGGATGAAGATAAAATTGAGTTCATAGAATTGGTCAAAAAGTGTGCGTCCATACCTGAGGCCACCAATTGATTAATTTCCTTATGGAGGCTCAGCAGCTCAATTTTCAGGCTACTTAGCTCACTTCGTTGTTGCGGCGAAGTTTGAATTCAGGTTTCTTCGATTGGGTTAATTGGTAAATAGAAAATCGCAAATAGTTTTCGTCGATTTTAAACAGATCCTGGAACATGGCAGTCTGAACAACTGCAAGCGACTGAGAATCAACCCGAAAACATTCGTTCCAAATACTTGGAAAAAAAAGGCTTGAAACGCGGTTTTAGCCGACGTCCCTTCTAATTTTACCGCGCCTTCTCCAAAAAGAAGAAACCTGTATGGATACTACCCCTTCGCTGTTATCACAGTACCTGCCCATTGTTTTCATGGCTGCAATTGCTCTTGGTTTTGTTGTCACCACCTTACTGGCGACGCATGCGCTAGGACCAAAACGTAAAACAAAGGTCAAGAATGACCCATTCGAGTGTGGTGTAGAAGTGCAGGGTAATGCCCGCACTCCTATTTCTATCAAATATTTTCTGGTAGCCATACTTTTTGTTCTGTTCGATGTAGAAGTAATTTTCATGTATCCCTGGGCCGTGAACTTCAAGGAACTAGGGCTGTTTGGTTTGCTGGAAATGTTTACTTTCATGGGTCTCATGGTCGTTGGCTTGATATATATCATCCGACGAGGAGCCCTTAAATGGGAATAAAAAAACGAACACAAAATGGAAACTACGGTAGATATTAAAAACGAACACAAGCCGGAAGGGCATGAAGGTCAGGGCTATTTTGCCACGAGCCTTGATAAGATGGTAGGGCTTGCACGTGCGAATTCACTGTGGCCTTTGCCTTTTGCCACCTCCTGTTGTGGGATAGAATTCATGGCAACCATGGCCTCGCATTATGATCTTTCGCGTTTCGGTATGGAGCGTTTAAGTTTCTCTCCACGCCAGGCCGACCTTCTGATGGTGATGGGAACCATTTCCAAAAAAATGGGACCGATTTTGCGTCAGGTATACGAGCAGATGGCTGAACCCAAATGGGTGTTAAGTATGGGTGCCTGCGCAAGCACAGGAGGTATTTTCGATACCTACTCAGTGTTGCAGGGAATAGATAGGATCATTCCTGTGGATGTTTACATTCCCGGGTGCCCTCCGCGTCCGGAGCAGGTGCTCGATGGAATCATCAAGATTCAGGAACTTGCCAAGAACGAAAGTCTTCGCCGCCGGGATTCCCCGGAGTATCAGGAAATGTTGGCCAAATACGGATTAGAATAATGCATCATCAGATACACCCAAGCGCTTCAGCGCCTACCATCCAACTTCATGATCAGGTAAAAGATGCCATCATCGCCCAATTTCCTGATGCACTGATTCGTTCGGAAATAGACTATGATTTCCCTGTTTTTGTGTTGCAAAAAAATCAAACACATGAGGTGCTCGGATTTTTGAAAAATGACGCATCTATGAGGTATGGATTTCTGACAACACTTTGCGGTATTCATTTCCCTGAAAACAAAGACGCAGAATTCGCGCTGATGTATCAGTTGCACAACCTTCAAGCGAACAAGCGTATTCGCATCAAAACATTTATGTCCGAAAAAGACCTTGTGATGCCAACCGCTACTGACATATGGAAATCGGCAAACTGGATGGAACGAGAAGCCTTCGACTTTTTCGGATTTAAATTCACCGGCCATCCTGATCTTCGTAGAATCTTGAATATGGATGAAATGAACTACCACCCGCTTCGCAAAGAATATGGGCTGGAAGATGCAGGACGCAATGACAAACAAGACAAATACTTCGGACGTTAAGACATGAAAGGAACCAGCGGTAATATAGGACAGACCTTCGCCACGGCTACAGAAGTAAGTGAGCAGAAAGACTATTCCATTCTCAACCTCGGGCCAACACACCCTGCTACACACGGTATTTTCCAGAACATTCTCAAGATGGACGGAGAAATAATTATCAGTGCAGAGCCGACGATTGGATATATCCACAGGGCATTTGAAAAACTTGCTGAACGCAGGCCATACAATCAGATTACCCCTATCACCGACCGACTCAACTATTGCTCTTCACCGATCAACAATATGGGTTGGCACATGACAGTTGAGAAATTGATCGGATGCGAAGTACCAAAGCGCGCGCAATACTTGCGTGTGATAATCATGGAGCTTTCTCGTATCGCTGACCACATCGTTTGCGATACTGTAATTGCAGTTGATACCGGCGCCATGACTGGATTTCTTTACCTCTTTCAATGGAGAGAAAAAATCTACGAAATATTTGAAGAGATCTGTGGAGCCCGCCTGACAACCAACATTGGCCGTATTGGCGGTATGGAGCGAGATCTGAATGAAAAAGCATGGAGCAGATTGCATAGCTTCATGAAAGAGTTTCCGAAAGCGCTGAGTGAATTTGACAAACTTGTAACCCGCAACAGAATATTCATGGACCGCACAATCAATTGCGGACCTATTACTGCAGAAAAAGCATTGGAGTACAGTTTCACAGGGCCAAACCTTCGTGCAGCCGGAGTAGATTATGACGTGCGTGTAATGAATCCATACTCGTCTTATCAGGATTTTGAATTTGATATTCCTGTTGGAACAAATGGAGATACATATGATCGCTACATGGTCAGACTTGAAGAGATGTGGCAGAGTATGCGCATCATTGAGCAAGCGATCAAGAATTTGCCGGATGGCAAAATCCACGCAGATGTTCCTGAATTCTATCTGCCTCCGAA
>JBEIHH010000079.1:0-14456 GCA_040381475.1 Crocinitomicaceae bacterium
ATTCTTGAGCCAATCATGAAACTTGAAATCGTTACTCCATCAGAAAACATGGGTGATGTTATCGGTGACTTGAACAAGCGTCGTGGTATGATTGAAGGTACTGGTGAGCGTAACAACGCCACAGTAATCAACGCGAAAGTTCCACTGTCTGAAATGTTCGGATATGTGACAGACCTCCGCACCATTACTTCAGGTCGTGCGACATCAACAATGGAATTCAGCCACTACTCACAGGCACCTGCCAACATTCAGGAAGCTGTGATCAGCAAGGCTAAAGGAAAGGCTAACGCCTGATATTAGGAAGGAATAGAAACTGACAATAAACAGAACAAAGCCGAATGGCACAGAAGATCAGAATTAAACTAAAGTCTTACGACCACAATCTGGTAGATAAGTCTGCCGAGAAGATTGTTAAGACCGTAAAAGCAACCGGTGCTGTTGTCAATGGACCAATTCCGTTGCCAACGCACAAGAGAATTTATACGGTTCTGCGCTCACCTCACGTGAACAAGAAGGCACGCGAGCAGTTCGAGTTGAGCTCGTACAAGCGACTTCTGGATATCTACAGTTCTTCAAGCAAGACAGTAGATGCCCTGATGAAGCTCGAGCTTCCAAGCGGTGTGGAAGTAGAGATCAAGGTGTAGTAATTGAGTCCGGAGTTATCCGGGTTCAGAGAAGAGAAAAACAACGCGGATTTATCCGCAAGAGATAACAACAAATAACAACAAACACATGCCAGGTATTATTGGTAAAAAGGTCGGAATGACTAGCATCTACAGTGCCGCTGGGAAAATGGTCCCATGCACGGTGATAGAGGCTGGTCCATGTGTGGTTACACAAATCAAGACCAAAGACGGCAAGGATGGTTATGATGCTGTGCAGATCGGTTTTCAGGAGAAAAAAGAGAAGCACACCACTCAGTCCATGCAAGGCCATTTCAAGAAAGCGGGTGTTGCCCCACAACGTCACATCGTTGAATTCCATGAATTCGAAGGTGAAATCAAATTGGGCGATATCATCACAGTTGACAAAGTATTCGCTGAAGGCGAAAACGTCGATGTGATCGGAACGACAAAAGGTAAAGGTTTCCAGGGCGTTGTAAAGCGTCACGGTTTCGCTGGAGTAGGAGAAAGCACACACGGACAACACAACCGTCTGCGTGCTCCGGGTTCTATGGGTGCATCGTCAGATCCATCACGTGTATTTCCTGGTAAGCGTCTTCCGGGCCGCATGGGTGGAGCCCGCCGCACAGTGGGTAACCTTCAGATAATGAAAATTCTTCCTGAAGAGAATCTGATCCTTGTAAAAGGAGCAATTCCAGGATTTAATGGTTCAACCGTTTATATCGTAAAGTAACATGAAAATCGAAGTACTGAATACAGCAGGTCAGAAGACCGGCAAGACCGTTACCCTCGATGAAACGGTGTTCTCTATCGAGCCAAACGATCATGCCATCTATCTTGACGTTAAGCGTTACCTCGCTGCACAGCGCACCGGTACGCACAAATCAAAGCATCGCGGTGAGATCCACGGATCAACACGCAAACTGCACAGACAAAAGGGTACAGGTGGTTCACGTAAAGGATCTATCAAAAATCCATTGTTCCGTCAGGGTGGTACCATCTTCGGTCCACAGCCACGTAGCTATGATATCAAAGTAAATAAGAGCACTCAGCGTCTTGCACGCAAATCTGCTCTCACTTATAAGGCGAAGGAAAACGGAATCATGGTTCTCGATGCAATGTCATTCGAGAAGCCAAAGACGAAGGAATTCGCAACAATCATCAAGAGCCTCAATCTCACAGGTAAGAAAACACTTGTGTTGGTAGCAGAGAGAAACGACAACGTTTATCTGTCTTCACGCAATTTTGAAAAGACCAATGTGCAGATTGCTTCCCAGGTGAATACTTACGACATCATGAACAGCCACAATGTTGTTTTCGTAGGTAATGCGCACGAAGTAGTAACTGAACTCCTCAAAAAATAAGATAAGCCATGAAAGAAATCCTCATCCGACCATTGGTCACAGAGAAAATGTCAGGTCTCACTGACAAGCAGGGTAAGTTCGGCTTCATCGTAAACAGAGACGCCAACAAGATTGAAATCAAGAAGGCAGTTGAGAAGTCATACGGAGTTACCGTAGTGAAAGTGAATACACTTCGCTATGACGGAAAGCGCAAGTTCCGTTACACAGCCAAGGGCATCATTGAAGGTCGTTCACAGGGCTACAAAAAAGCCATCGTGAAGCTTCAGGCTGGAGAAACAATTGATTTTTACGCCAACGTTTAATATACTGACGAGAAATGGGCATTAAAAAATTAAATCCGGTTACGGCAGGTCAAAGGCACAAGATTGCACTCACATTTGATGAGTTGACAACAGCTAAGCCTTACAAGCCACTGTTGGTACCGATGAAAAAGTCTGGTGGTCGCAATAACCAGGGTAAGCGCACAATGCGTTATATCGGTGGCGGTCACAAACAGAAATACCGTTTGGTAGACTTCAAACGTGATAAGCACGATGTTAGCTGCAAAGTTTTGACTATCGAGTACGATCCGAACCGCACTGCACGCATTGCGCTGGTAGAGTATGCTGATGGCGAAAAGCGTTACATCATCGCTCCTCAGGGATTGAAAGTTGGCCAGGCATTGATGAGTGGAACACAGGCAGCTCCGGAAATCGGAAATGCTCTTTTCCTGAAGGATATTCCATTGGGAACAACCATACACAATATTGAATTGAAGCCGGGTAAAGGCGCATCTATAGCACGCAGCGCCGGTAGTTATGCTCAGCTCACTTCACGTGATGGTAAGTATGCTGTAATCTCCATGCCATCCGGTGAAAACCGTTTGATCCTTGGTGAGTGCATCGCAACTGTGGGTATCGTTTCTAACTCAGAGCACAACCTTCAGGTTTCTGGTAAGGCTGGTCGCACCCGTTGGATGGGTCGTCGTCCACGTGTTCGTGGTGTTGCTATGAACCCGGTAGATCACCCGATGGGTGGTGGTGAAGGACGTCAGTCCGGAGGTCTTCCTCGCTCACGCAAGGGTACACCGGCTAAAGGTTACAAAACACGTCATCCTAAGAATTCGTCAAACCGTTTCATTTTGGAACGCAGAAAGAAATAAGATAAGAAATGGCAAGGTCGCTCAAAAAACCACCGTTCATTCACTACAAGCTGTCACAGCGTGTAGAAGAAGCTCAAACTTCAGGCAAGAAGAATGTTATCAAAACCTGGAGCAGGGCATCAACTATCACACCGGACTTTGTAGGTCTGACAATAGCAGTACACAACGGAAAGCAATTTATTCCGGTGTACGTAACTGAAAACATGGTAGGACATAAGCTTGGTGAATTTTCACCGACGCGCAAGTTCACCGGTCACTCAGGAAACAGAAAATAAGGCAAATAAACCAGGATAAAGAGAATAAATCATGGGAGCTCGTAAAAGAGAAATGGCCGATCAGCTGAAGGAAGCACGCAAGAACAGTGCTTATGCCAGACTGAACAATGAACCTTCATCACCACGCAAGATGCGCCTTGTGGCAGACATCATCCGCGGAAAGGAAGTGTTTCAGGCCCTGAACATACTGAAATTCACACGCAAGCACGCAGCTACGCCGCTGGAGAAACTTCTCCGCTCAGCGATCAGCAACTGGCAGGCGAAAAACAACGGATCTGATGTTGCTGAGGCAAACCTCATCGTAAAAGACATCACGGTTGACGGTGGACGCACGTTGAAGCGCATCAGTCCTGCACCGCAGGGTCGCGCTCACCGCATCCGCAAGAGAAGCAATCATGTAACCATCATTTTGGATAAAAAATAATAGAAGGTATTACGCATGGGACAAAAATGTAACCCGATAGGCAACAGATTAGGCTTTATCAAAGGCTGGGATAGCAATTGGTATGGCGGAAACAACTACGGCGACAAGATCGTCGAGGATGATAAAATCCGCAAATACCTTATGGCACGTTTGAAAAAAGCGTCTGTATCCAAAATTGTCATTGAGCGCACACTGAAGCTCGTAACTGTGACCATCAACACGGCTCGTCCGGGTGTGATCATCGGTAAAGCGGGATCAGAGGTAGATAAACTCAAGGAAGAGTTGAAAAAGATTACCGGTAAGGATATCCAGATCAACATCTTTGAAATCAAGCGTCCTGAGCTGGATGCACGTCTTGTGGCCGATGGAATTTGCCGCCAGATTGAAGGACGTATTTCTTACCGCAGAGCGGTGAAAATGTCGATCCAGACAAGCATGCGCATGGGTGCTGAAGGAATCAAGGTAACAGTAGCGGGTCGTGTGAATGGAGCGGAAATCGCACGTTCAGAGACTTTCAAGGAAGGCCGTACACCACTTCACACATTGCGTGCTGATATCGATTACCATCACGCAGAAGCACATACAAGCTATGGCCGCATCGGAGTGAAGGTTTGGATTTGCCGCGGCGAGGTTTATGGAAAGCGTGATCTTTCTCCAAACTTCGGTCAGGCAGCTCAGCAGAGAAGAGGTCCAGGTGGAGCAGGAGATCGCCCTGAAAGAAGAGGCGGTGGTGACCGTCCTGACAGAAGAGGCGGTGGCGGAGGAGATCGTCGTCAGGGTGGCGGCGGTGGCGGCAGAGGCAGAAATGACCGTAAGTCATAATCTGAACAGCCCCACGAAAAAACAGAATTAAAGGAATCAGGATAATATAACGTCATGTTACAACCAAAAAGAACTAAATACAGGAAGCAGCAGAAGGGCAAGATCAAAGGTATTGCTCACCGCGGGTCGCAACTCGCATTCGGCAGCTTCGCTATCAAGACACTCGACGAAGGATTTTTGACTTCTCGTCAGCTTGAGGCAGCCCGTGTTGCACTCACGCGTTTCATGAAACGTGAAGGAAAAGTTTGGATTCGTGTGTTTCCGGACAAGCCTTTGACGCGCAAGCCGGCTGAAGTGAGGATGGGTAAGGGTAAAGGTGCTCCGGAATTGTGGGTAGCAGTGCTCAAGCCGGGAAGAATCATTTTCGAGGCTGAAGGTGTGCCACTCGCAACAGCTGAAGAGGCATTGCGCCTGGCAGCTCAGAAGCTTCCATGCCGTACTAAGTTTATTGTTCGTCCTGATTACACAGAATAATTACAGAAAAATGAAAATCTCTGAATTTAAAAACATGGCCGATAAAGATATCCTGGAGAAGATTCAGGAAGAGAAGGCCGCTCTGGCGAAAATGAAGTTCGGTCACAATGTGGCCGGAACTGAAAATCCGATGATGCTTCGCAACAAGCGCAAGGATATTGCCCGAATGAAGACAATATTGAAACAAAGAAATAACAACAGTAAATAATTACTGATCATGGAAAGGAATCTCCGCAAGGAAAGAGTAGGTGTCGTAACCTCAGCAAAAATGAACAAGTCTGTGGTAGTAACCGTGGAAACAAAGTTTATGCACCCCAAGTACGGTAAATTCGTGAAGCACTCGAAGAAATTCATGGCTCACGACGAAAAGGATGAGTGTGGCGTAGGGGATACTGTGAAGATCATGGAAACCAGACCACTCAGCAAGCTGAAGCGCTGGAGACTGGTAGAAATCGTGGAGAAAGCTAAGTAATTTCTCACCGGCCTTGCGCAAAGAATCAAGGTCACTTTGAAAATGCGATTGATCGCATGCGTGATGTAAATCATCACAACCCGGGATGAAAATCTCAAAAACGAAAGAAGAAAAAACCGGCAGAAACCGGTAATTAAAGAATAATAAAATGATACAAAACGAATCACGACTGAAGGTAGCTGACAACAGCGGGGCACGCGAAGTGCTTGTAATCCGTGTGCTCGGCGGTACACGCAGACGTTATGCTTCAATTGGTGACCAAATAGTGGTAACAGTAAAGGATGCACTTCCAAGCGGAAACGTAAAGAAGGGTACAGTATCGAAAGCTGTTATCGTGCGCACGAAAAAAGAAGTTCGCCGTGCCGACGGAAGTTATATCCGTTTTGACGACAACGCGGTGGTATTGTTGAACGCTACAGGTGAATTGAGAGGTACCCGTATTTTCGGTCCTGTTGCCCGTGAGTTGCGTGAAAAGGATTACATGAAAATTATCTCATTGGCTCCTGAAGTGCTATAATCTAAACATGACTGTGCCGAAAGGCACGAAATAAGATAAACGATGTTTAAACGATTTAAAATAAAAAAAGGCGATCTGGTAGTAGTTATCTCCGGTGATCACAAGAGCAAAAAGCCTGCCCGTGTGACAGAGGTTGATCGCAAGAACGAACGCGTTATTCTGGAAGGCGTGAACATGGTGAAAAAACACCGCAAGCCTTCAGCGCAGAATCCGCAGGGTGGAATAGAAACCATAGCTGCAGGTATTCACATCAGCAATGTGATGCTTGTTGACAATAAAGGTGAAGCGACACGCATCGGCCGTAGAAGAAATGCCGAAGGCAAACTAGAAAGATATTCTAAGAAATCAGGGGAGACAGTGAAATGAAATACACTCCACGTTTAAGAACGAAATACAGCGAGGAAATCGCTCCGAAACTCAAAGAAAAATTTGAGTACAGCTCGATCATGCAGGTGCCTAAAATCACCAAGATATGCCTGAATCAGGGACTTGGAAAAGCTACGTCTGATAAGAAGATTATCGACGCCGCAGTGGATGAGATGACACTCATCGCAGGCCAGAAGGCTACGCCAACTGCTGCAACCAAAGACATTTCTAATTTCAAACTCCGTAAGGGTGTTGCAATTGGAGCGAAAGTGACTTTGCGCGGTGACCAGATGTACGAATTCCTCGATCGTCTGATCTCTGTTGCATTGCCTCGCACCCGTGACTTCCGCGGAGTGAAATCATCAGGTTTTGATGGTCGCGGTAATTTCACATTTGGTGTGAAAGAGCAGATCATTTTCCCTGAGATCGACCTTGACAAGATCAAGCAAATCAATGGAATGGATGTCACTTTTGTGACTACTGCCAGGACAAACGAAGAAGCCAAAGCGCTTCTCGAAGAATTCGGATTTCCTTTTACAAAATAAAACAAGAGAAGAACAATGGCTAAGGAATCAATGAAAGCCCGTGAGCGCAAGAGAATTGCACTCGTAGAACGTTACGCGAAGAAGCGCGAAGAACTTAAGAAAGCCGGTGACTGGGATGCTTTGCAGAAGCTTCCAAAGAACAGCAGCAAGGTTCGGGTTCGCAACCGTTGTCAACTGACAGGCCGCCCGCGCGGTTACATGAGACAATTCGGACTATGCCGTAACCAGTTCCGCGAACTGGCGCTTGATGGCAGAATCCCGGGCGTGAAAAAAGCCAGCTGGTAAAAATCCACTGATAATTCACAAGCTCAATAAAAGAATAAAAGAATAAATCAGGTGAAAGCCTGAAGAATAACAGAGAATACAATGTTTACAGATCCAATTGCAGATTATTTGACCCGTATCCGGAATGCACAGACTGCCCGTCATAAGGTAGTTGAGATTCCAGCGTCAAACCTGAAAAAGGAGATTACCAAAATCCTTCATGATAAGGGTTATATCTTGAACTATAAGTTCGAGGAAGGTAAGCCGGGCACGATCAAAATTGCATTGAAATACAATGCAAAAACCAAGTCACCCGCTATCTCCGAAATCCAGCGTGTTTCCACACCTGGTCACAGAAAATATACCGGCGCTGAAGAGTTGCCGCGTGTATTGAATGGACTTGGTATCGCTGTAATTTCAACATCGAAAGGTGTTATGAGCGATAAAGAAGCCCGCACTCAGGGAATCGGTGGTGAAGTATTGTGTTACGTTTATTAAGAATTGAAAAGTTAAAAAATTTCTGACCCATGTCAAGAATAGGAAAAGCCCCTGTCAGCATTGCGAAAGGCGTAGAAGTGTCTTTCAATGATGGTATGCTTAAAGTAAAAGGCCCGAAAGGCGAATTGCAGCAGGAGATTGATTCAGCTATCGGAGTGAGCATCGACAACGGTGAAGTAACATTCAGCCGTTCAAGTGATCACAAGGACGCAAGATCTAAGCACGGATTATACCGCGCTCTGCTCAACAATATGGTTACCGGTGTAAGCACAGGATGGAAGCGGGAACTGGAAATGATAGGTGTAGGTTATCGTTGTAAGACCACAGGTCAGCAGCTTGAACTTACGCTCGGATTCAGCCACCCGATTGTATTCGAGCTTCCGAAGGAAATCAAAGTAACGGCGAAGGCTGAAAAAGGAGAAAATCCTCTGATCACTTTGGAGTGCCATGATAAGCAACTCCTGGGTCAGGTAGCGGCGAAAATCCGCAGCCTGCGCGCACCAGAGCCTTACAAAGGAAAAGGTGTTCGTTATATTGGTGAATATGTACGCAAAAAAGCTGGTAAGTCAGCAGCTAAATAAAAAATTGAATTAAAGCAATGGCATTCAGCAAAGAAGCTCGCAGAGCTAAAATACGCACACGGATCAGGGCCAGTGTGCAGGGAACCGCCCAAAGACCGCGTCTTTCGGTATTCCGCAGCAACAAGCAGATCTATGCCCAGATCATTGACGACCAGAAGGGAGTAACAATCGCCTCAGCTTCATCCAATGTGATGAAGGATGCACAGGCAGTTGCCAAACTTGATCAGGCGAAGTTGGTTGGCAAAACCATCGCTGAGCGTGCTCAGGCTGCTGGTATCAATGAAGTAGTCTTCGACCGCGGAGGTTACCTCTATCACGGACGTGTAAAATCATTGGCCGAAGCAGCCCGCGAGGCAGGCCTTAAATTCTAATCAAAGAGATGGCAGATACAAGACCAGTTCGCTCAAGCGAAACAGAACTGAAAGACCGCCTGGTAGCGGTGAACAGGGTGACCAAGGTGACCAAAGGTGGACGTACATTCGGATTCGCGGCCATCGTGGTTGTGGGTAACGAAAAAGGTGTGGTAGGTCACGGCCTCGGCAAATCGAAAGAAGTGTCAGAAGCTGTAACCAAAGCAACCGAGGACGCGAAAAAGAACCTGATTCAGGTGCCGGTTCACAAAGGAACCATTCCCCACGAACAGGACGGTAAATTCGGCGGAGCCCGCGTTTTCATCAAACCAGCGTCTCACGGTACAGGTGTTATCGCAGGTGGTGCGATGCGTGCAGTGCTTGAGTCTGCAGGTGTGACGGACGTTTTGGCAAAATCAAAAGGTTCTTCTAACCCACACAACGTGGTGAAGGCGACCCTCGATGCATTGTCGAAACTGCGTAACGCTTCTGATATCGCCAAAATTCGTGGTATCAGTGTTGAAAAAGTTTATAAAGGATAAATTACAGGGGCTGAGGTTGAACTAACATTGACGCCCCGAAAAAGAAGAATAACATGGCTAAAGTTGTTATTACACAAGTGAAAAGTGCAATTGATCGTCCGGCCCGTCAGAAGGCCACAATCCAGGCACTTGGTATCAAAAAGCTCAACGTTGCGGTTGAAAAGGATCTTTCTCCAAATATTGAAGGAATGATCCGTGCCGTGCGTCACCTGCTGAAAGTTGAATACAAATAACTTGTAAAGAAAAAAAACTGACACCTGCGGTGTCTAACGAAATAAAAACATGAAACTCAACACACTCAAACCAGCCTCGGGTTCTGTGCAGACACGCAAGCGTGTTGGTCGCGGACAAGGTTCAGGGCTTGGAGAAACCTCCGGTCGTGGTCACAAAGGTGCCGGCCAGCGTTCAGGTACAAAGCGCAAGATCGGTTTTGAAGGAGGTCAGATGCCTCTTCAGCGCCGGTTACCAAAATTTGGTTTCAAAAACATCAACCGCGTTGACTACAAGGGAATTAACCTTGATCTGCTTCAAACGCTGGTTGACAAGCTCAACGTTTCTGAAATTACGCATGATACATTGGTAAGCAATGGTATCTGCGCGAAGAAGGATCTTGTGAAGATTCTTGGTCGTGGAGAACTTAAGGCAAAACTCAATGTAACTGCTCACGGTTTTTCTGCTACCGCAAAAGCAGCTATTGAAAAGATGGGTGGAACTGCAACTACACTCTAAAACTGATTTATGAAAGGCTTTATTCAGAAAATAAAAGACATCTGGAGTCATGAAGAACTCAGAAACAAGATTGGTTATACACTGCTCCTGTTGCTGATTTACCGCGTAGGTTCGTTCATCGTTCTTCCGGGCGTGGATTCAAGCCAGCTCGATCAGGGAAGTCAGGGCGGTTTGCTCGGATTCCTTGGCGTATTCACGGGTGGTGCCTTCAGCAGGGCGTCCATTTTTGCGCTTGGTATCATGCCTTATATTTCTGCATCTATCATCATCCAGTTGCTTGGTTTGGCGGTACCTACCATCACCAAAATGCAACGTGAAGGTGAAAGCGGAAGAAAGAAGATCAACCAATATACCCGATTCCTTACCATTGCAATTGGTCTGGTTCAAGCTCCAGGTTATATCTCCAGCAGTGTTCCTGCAGGTGCATATCCTGACAGTTTCTCCTGGATGTTCAGTGCGATCATGATCCTTACTTGTTCTACCTTGTTCGTAATGTGGCTCGGTGAGCGCATCACAGACAAAGGAATCGGTAATGGTATTTCATTGATTATCATGACCGGTATCATCTCTGATCTTCCGCGTGGATTCATATCAGAAGCCAAACTGCAGTCGCCATTCTTCTTCCTGATTGAATTGGCTGTCCTCCTGATCATTGTTGGTCTTGCCATTGCTGTTATTCAGGCGGTACGCCGTATTCCTGTTGAAATGGCGAGAATGGCAGCTCCGGGTTCGCATATGCCTCAGGGTTCCGGCGCACGTTCATACATTCCATTGCGTGTTAATCAGGCTGGTGTAATGCCGATCATTTTTGCTCAGGCAATCATGTTCGTGCCACTTTACCTCCGCAATACTGAAACATTCCAGGACAGTGAAGTACTGGCCAGTTTGACCAATGTTCAGGGTATTGGCTACAACGTACTCCTGTTTTGTTCGATCGTATTGTTTACCTTCTTTTATACAGCTATTGTAACAAATCCGAATCAGATTGCTGATGATTTGAAAAGAAATGGTAACTTTGTGCCCGGCGTAAAACCCGGCAAACCAACTGCAGATTTTATCGATGAGGTACTCTCACGCATCACCTTCCCTGGCGGTGTGTTCGTGGGTATCATCGCTATTCTGCCAGCGGTTATTATGATGATAGGATTAACCAAAGCACAACAGTTTTCGATGTTCTTTGGTGGTACGTCGCTTCTCATCACAGTAGGTGTTATACTTGATCTGCTACAGCAGATTGAAAGCCATCTGCTGTCACGTCACTATGATGGACTGATGAAGACAGGACGAGTGAGGGGAAGAGCAACATCGGCGGTTAGCTCTGGTTATACCAGTTAATCGTTGACAGAAAATGAAAAAACCGGTTTATAAAACCGAAGATGAGATAGAACTCATCAGAGAAAGTTCTTTACTTATTGGAAAAACTTTAGCAGAACTCGCTGCAAGAATTCAGCCCGGTGTTACAACACTTGAGCTGGATAAACTGGCAGAGGAGTTTATTAAAGATCACGGAGCGTACCCCGGTTTTCTGGGTCACCACGGTTATCCGAATTCCATTTGTGCCAGCGTCAATAGCGCTGTAGTGCATGGAATACCGGGTAAAGATCCACTGAAAGAAGGCGATCTGGTCTCACTTGATATCGGTGTTATAAAAAACGGATATTGGGGAGATTCAGCATATACCTTCGGAGTAGGGGATGTAAGTGCTGAGTGTTCGAAATTGATGCAGGTGACAAAAGAATGTCTCATGCTGGCAATCGAACAGGCAGTGGCGGGCAAAAGAATCGGTGATATTGGTTATGCAGTTCAGCATCACGCCGAATCCAATGGATTTGGGGTTGTGCGCGACCTGGTAGGCCACGGTCTTGGAAAGGACCTGCACGAAGCACCTGAAGTACCTAACTTCGGAAGAAGGGGTCAGGGAATGCAGTTACTAGAAGGACTCGTGATTGCCATCGAACCGATGATCAACATGGGCACCAGAAACGTGAAGCAGTTGAAGGATGGCTGGACCATCGTCACCGCTGACGGAAAACCGAGCGCTCATTACGAGCATACGATCGTGATAAGAAAGAATGCAGCTGAAGTTTTATCCAGTTTTGAATTGATTGAACAGGCAATTGGCCTGAAGATATAGAGATATGGCAAAACAATCCTCCATCGAACTAGATGGAACAATAATCGAGGCACTTTCCAACGCAATGTTCCGCGTTGAATTGGAAAACGGTCACGTGATTACAGCACATATCTCAGGTAAAATGCGAATGCACTACATCCGTATTCTACCAGGCGATAGAGTGAAGGTGGAAATGTCACCTTATGATTTGACAAAAGGACGAATTAGTTTTAGATATAAATAGTATCCGGAACGAAGTTGATACAGTGTGAGTTACACAGAGTCACTTCAACTGAATACTCAATACTTTAAAGAAAATGAAAGTACGTGCATCAATCAAGAAGCGTTCTGCCGACTGCAAAATTGTGAGCAGGAAGGGAAAGCTGTATGTGATTAACAAGAAGAACCCAAAGTTCAAACAAAGACAAGGATAATCAGTTCCTTGAAGCTCAGGCTGTTGCCTGTGTTGATCGGAACAGAAAATTGAATAATACAAATGGCAAGGATTGCAGGTATTGACTTACCAAGAAACAAAAGAGGTGAAATTGGTCTCACCTACATCTACGGAATTGGACGCAGCACAGCGCGCAAAATTCTTGAAACTGCGGGCGTAAGCTTCGATAAGAAAGTTCAGGAATGGGATGACGCTGACCTGTCAAAAATCCGCGGATACATCACAGATGGTCTGAAGGTTGAAGGCGCATTACGCTCTGAAACTCAGATGAGCATCAAGCGTCTGATGGATATAGGCTGCTACCGCGGTGTGCGTCACCGTGTTGGATTACCTGTAAGAGGCCAGAGCACCAAGAACAACTCACGCACCAGAAAGGGTAAGCGTAAGACTGTTGCTAACAAGAAGAAAGTAACCAAATAATTAGAAACGGTTTGCCGCTTCTTGTTAAGAATCGTGGCGTTCCGCATACTGATCACCTCCCGGTGCGAACCGGGCCAATAAAAACAAAATGGCTAAAGTCGAAAAGAAAAAGAAGAAGAATGTTGTGGTAGAATCCGTGGGTCAGGCTCACGTACAATCTACTTTCAACAACATCATCGTCAGCCTTACCAACAATACCGGACAGGTTATTTCCTGGTCATCAGCCGGTAAAATGGGTTTCAAAGGTTCTAAGAAGAACACTCCTTATGCTGCGCAGCTTGCTGCCGAGCAGGCTTCTAAAGAGGCTATGGATCTTGGACTTCGCAAAGTGAAAGTGTTCGTGAAAGGTCCGGGCGCAGGTCGCGAATCTGCTATCCGCACTATTCACAATACCGGTATTGAAGTGTTGGAAATCGTGGACATCACGCCACTTCCTCACAACGGTTGCCGTCCACCCAAGAAAAGAAGAATCTAATCCAATCCTCAGAATCAATTTAAAATGGCCAGATATACAGGACCCAAGTCAAAGATTGCTCGTAAATTCCGTGAACCGATTTTCGGGCCGGATAAGAACCTGGAAAAGAGAAATTATCCACCGGGACAGCACGGACCAAACAAGCGTCGTGGCAAGCAGTCAGAATATTCAGTTCAGCTTACTGAAAAGCAAAAAGCGAAATACACGTACGGAATTCTTGAGCGTCAGTTCGAGAACCTTTATAAGAAAGCATCAGCCCGTCAGGGTGTAACCGGTGAGATCTTGCTCGCACTTTGTGAAGCGCGTCTGGACAACACGGTTTACCGTCTCGGTCTTGCGGCAAGCCGCATGGGTGCGCGCCAGTTGGTTGGTCACAGCCACATCACGGTGAACGGTCAGGTGGTAAACATTCCATCATACCAGCTTCGTCCGGGCGATAAAGTTGCTGTTCGTGAGCGTTCAAAGTCACTTCCAACCATTACCATGGCTCTTGCGAACCGCAGGAAATATGATTGGCTGGATTGGAATGACGCTGACAAGCAGGGTGTATTCCTGAATTTCCCTGAGCGTGTTCAGATACCTGAAAATATCAAGGAACAGCTCATCGTCGAATTGTATTCGAAGTAATAGATAACAGAAATAATAAAAACAATCTTCATATTCTAATGGCAATACTCGATTTCGTAAAACCGGACAAGGTTGTGATGCTCGAAAGCAACGACTTCACAGGATCATTCGAATTCCGTCCTCTTGAGCCGGGCTTTGGAATCACTATTGGTAATGCCCTCCGCAGGATTTTACTTTCCTCGCTGGAAGGTTTTGCCATCACTTCCATCAAAGTAGATGGAGTGGATCATGAGTTCTCAACCGTTAAGGGAGTAGTTGAGGATGTTACCGAAATCATTCTGAACCTCAAGCAGGTTCGTCTGAAGCGTCAGATCGAAAACACAGATTACGAGAAAGTGACGCTCAATATTACCGGTCAGGAGCAATTCAAAGCCGGTGAC
>JBEIHH010000080.1:0-14019 GCA_040381475.1 Crocinitomicaceae bacterium
CAACAGCACAGAAAACAGCATCAACAACAACAGCAACAGTGACATGATACTGGCACGAAAAGAAAGAAAGAAAAGCCCAAGTTGTCCATCAGAAAGATGAACAAAGGAAAACTTTTTCTCCTTTTCATCATAAACAGATTTGAAAATATCATATCCACCCATGCTGTTATGGCCTTTTGAAGAATAATAGAGTGTCTTACCATCACTGTGCATGAAACAAAAATCCTCATCATATGGAGTGTTTACGTCTCCTGCAACTTTTTCAGGAGTTGAAAATTTACCATCGGGCAGGACGCTTGCTTTGTAGATGTCTTTGCCTGTTGAGCCATCCTTACCAAGTGAACTGAAGAAGATGGTGTTGCTGTTGCCGGGATAGTGAATTACACCTGGTTCGGTGCTTTTCAGATCAAGTTTCGATTTGAGTTCATCAGGAACGGTTAGAATCTTACCGCCAATACCTTCCAGATTAAAATAACGGAAAAAATTGGCTTTGTCAGCTTCAGTCTTGCTGATTACAGAAATGTCCTTGATGTTTGACAAAAGATTAGATCCATAAATACAAGTTTCAACCAAACGTTGTGCGTCAGTTTTAGCTGTAATTTTTGGGTCTGCTATACGCAGGAAATTTTCGTAAGCCTTGATTGCATCCTTGAATTGATAATTCAAATGGTAGGCTTTACCCAGATAATACCACGCCATAGGATCCTGAACTCCCTTGTTGACTGCCTGATTAAGAAAGCGTACAGCCTTGGTTTTGTCCGATTCGCTATATATAGCGCAGGCACCAAACCTATAGCTGTAGTCAGGATCATTGGGGTGAAGCGATACCAGCTGTGAATACAACGGGAAAGCTTTCAGGAATTCACCTGACTTAAAATGGTCGTTGGCATCTTTGACGATTTGCTCTTCGGTACCTTTTTGAGCAAAAGATACCTGATTCACAAACACGGCCCATAGGGCGATGACCAGTGTTTTAATGCGTTTCATGCGCTTAATTCTTAGACGATTCAAGTTTAACCGGTGGCTTTCACCACCGTCTGTTTTTTCATTTACCGTTGTACAACCATCAGGTTCAATCTGATGACAATACACCGATAGCTTTTTGAACGGAGGTCGTCCAGAATTGGTTACAAATTCCTTTATTATTCTAGAATATTTATGTAAGTATCAGCTATTTCTGCAAAGCTGATTGTGGAAAATTACGGCTTTTACTTCCGTATCACATAATACCCTGCCGTGACAATAAAATTCCGGAACCATGGAATCCAGGTGAACAAGCGGGACTGAACGCGCGGACGAAGCCCGAATTTGGTTTCGTAGTTAGGATTGATGAAATACCAGGTTTTGCGCAGGGTGATGTATTTCTCCGCAGAAAGTATTTTTTCAAAACGCTCCAGACTAATACCTGTTTGTTTGATCTCCATCAGATTCGCAATTGTCTGGGGTGATTCTCCAAACGCCCGGAGGATACCTTTGTACATAAAGCAGGGCAATATGTGAAAATAGGGCAGACGCGACAAAAATTTGCTCGAGCAAATCTGCTGATGGCCACCGAATGGATTGTACCACGGAGGAAAGGCAAGGAAAAAGACACCACCGGGAGCTAAAAACTGCTTGACAAATCCCATGAATTTCTCCTGATCGTGAATGTGTTCAATGACATCACGCATGATGATGACGTCAAATTCGCCATCAGCTGCAGTGCGGTTATAGATATCATCGCAGATGAGAATCAGATTATGCCGCTTCGAATGGTCTTTTAAATAAGCTTCAGCCTGTGAAATACTGTGTTGTGCAATATCAAGACCGGTTACCCTGCAGCCCAAATCTAAAAAAGGGGTAAGGTTTCCTCCCATGCTGCATCCGATTTCCAGAATTCTGGAGGAAGAGGAAATCGTGTAAACATCAGAAATATAGGGTATTACGTATTTTCTTGTGGTAATTCCTTGTTCCTTGAAATAATGAAGAGGATCCTTGTGCCTTTCCTGCATGGTGTAGTTTCTCGGTGCAGCAAACTTACGACCGGAAGGGCTGTTTTATGAATTAGGTATTGGCCTAATAAGAGTCAACGAATAAGGGATTTTACCCGCAGCAGAATTTTGAGCTTTTATACACACAGAATTCTCTTTCTGTGAATAAATAACTGTGCCGAAATATCAAGGAATTTTGATCGATTTGAGCTACCTTCGCGAGCCTTTTACAGGAACTGAATAATATCAGTCTTTTTCCTTGTTAAAGTCTTAATTACCTGATTATTACGTCTAAATTCTAAATATGGCAGAAGGAGAAAAAATCATTCCAATCAACATTGAGGATGAAATGAAAACAGCGTACATCGATTATTCGATGTCCGTTATCGTTAGCCGGGCACTTCCCGATGTGCGTGATGGTATGAAACCGGTTCACCGCAGGGTGCTTTTTGGAATGCTAGAGCTGGGAGTTCTTTCAAACCGTCCGCACAAAAAATCTGCCCGTATTGTCGGTGAAGTTCTTGGTAAGTATCACCCACATGGAGATGGAGCTGTTTACGATACCATGGTTCGTATGGCGCAGGACTGGACGCTCAGGTATCCGTTGGTTGACGGACAGGGGAACTATGGCAGTATGGATGGTGATCCACCGGCTGCGATGCGTTATACTGAAGCAAGATTGCGTAAGATAGCTGAAGAATTACTTGAAGACTTGGACAAGGAAACGGTTGATTTTCAACCGAATTTTGACGATAGTTTGCAAGAGCCGAAGGTTATGCCTGGCAAAGTGCCAAATCTGCTCCTCAATGGTGTGAGCGGAATTGCCGTTGGTATGGCAACCAATATGCCGCCGCACAATCTCACGGAAGTGTGTGAAGGTATTATTGCCTATATCGATAACAGGGACATTACGATTGAAGAACTCATGAAGTTCATCAAGGCACCTGACTTCCCAACAGGAGGTACAATCTATGGTGTTGAAGGCGTTAAGAGCGCTTACGAGACGGGTAGAGGTCGCGTTGTCATCAGGGCGAAGCATCAGATTGAAGAAATCGATGGCAGGGAGTGTATCGTCGTGACAGAGATTCCTTACCAGGTGAACAAGGCTGAAATGCAACTGCGTCAGGACGCACTCATCAAAGAGGGCAAACTTGAAGGTATCTCGGACATTCAGGACCTCAGTTCAAGGGAAGGAGTGCGCATCGTTTATGAAATCAAACGCGATGCAATATCCAAGGTTGTATTAAACAATTTGTTTAAACAATCATCTTTACAGACTTCATTTTCAATAAATAACGTTGCGTTGGTGAATGGGCGTCCAGAGATTTTAAATCTCAAGGACATGATTGTTCATTATGTGAATCACCGACATGAGGTAGTTGTTCGCAGGACAAAATACGAACTGCGCAAAGCTGAAGAACGTGCCCACATCCTGGAAGGTCTCCTCATTGCCCTCGATCATCTGGATGAGGTTATAGCCTTGATTCGGGGATCACAGACACCTGATATCGCAAGGGAAGGCCTCATGAGTCAATTCCAGCTCAGTGAAATTCAGTCTCGGGCAATACTTGACATGCGTCTTCAGCGCCTTACTGGCCTTGAGCGTGACAAGATCCGGGAGGAATATGATGAATTGATGAAGCTGATTGCCCGATTGAAGGAAATTTTGGGTAGCGAGTCAATCCGCATGGAAATCATCAAGTCGGAGTTGAGAACCTTGATCGAAAAATTCGGGGATGAGCGCCGTTCGATCATTGAATACAGCAGTGCTGAGCTGAATATTGAAGACATGATTCCAGACGAAAGCATGGTTGTGACCATTACGCACGCCGGATATATCAAGAGAACAAATCTCGCTGAATACCGCTCACAATCTCGGGGCGGCGTGGGAGCCAAAGGAACTGTAGCCCGTCAGGAGGACTTTGTAGAGCATATTTTTACAGCTACTAACCACGACTGGTTGTTGATTTTCACCCAGAAAGGAAGATGTTTCTGGATGCGCGTGTTTGAATTGCCGGAAGGAACCAAAGCATCAAAAGGTCGCGCTATTCAAAACCTGATACAGATTGAGCCTGATGATAAGTTGTTGGCTTACATACCAGTTAAGGATTTGACTAACGAAGAATACGTCAATAAGAATTACGTAATTCTGTGCACCAAACAGGGTTTGATCAAAAAGACCTCACTGGAAGCATATTCACGTCCGCGAGCCAATGGTATCAATGCTATTACTATCGTGGATGGTGATGAGTTGTTGTCGGCTAAACTGACCAATGGAAGCTGCGAAGTGATTATGGGAACCCGCGAGGGCAAGGCCATACGCTTCAACGAGAGCAAGGTTCGTGCTGTGGGCCGGACTGCGCAGGGAGTAAAGGCTGTTAGCTTGGAAGGTGAGAACGAGGTGATCGGAATGGTTTGTGTTGACAGACCGGACGCGGACATACTTGTGGTGAGTGAAAAGGGATTTGGAAAGCGCTCTGCGCTTGAAGATTACCGCATCACGAATCGCGGAGGAAAAGGAGTGAAGACCATCAATATCACCGAAAAGACGGGAGATCTGATTGCAATTCTTGCGGTGGACAACGACCATGATTTTATGATCATCAACAAAAGTGGAATCACCATTCGTTTGAGGGTGGATGAGTTACGCGTTGTTGGCCGGGCCACACAGGGAGTTAAACTCATTAATTTGCGAGGCAATGATGAGATTGCAGCTGTTTGCTCAGTCATTAAGGATGAGGAAGACAATAGTGAACAAACACCTGGTGAAGAAACGGACCTGAATCACACACAAGAGCAGGAAAATCCGGAAGAGTAAAAAATATTTTGAAACAATTGAAAGCCGCGATCAGCCAAGGATTGCGGCTTTTTCAATTGATATATTAACCGAGGAGGTGTAACTATGTTTATTTGTTTGGCAAGGAACTTGAAAAGTTAGTACATATTAATTTTATTATTGCATCGAAATAATCAATCAAAGGAGAATGAAACAGACGATTCTTTTAGTGAGTGCCATGCTTGTCGCGTTTGCGATGAAAGCACAACCGGATGTGACATCCGCTTATAACGCAAATAAAGCAGGTGAATATGACAAGGCCGCCGAATACATTGAAAAAGCACTGAATGATCCGAAAGCTACCTCAAAGGAGAAAACCTGGAGGTACAGAGGAACTATCTACCTGAACATCGCCAAATCCCCTCAATTTGCAACGAATTTCCCGAAAGCTGTTGAGACCTCGGTTGCATCTTTCTTCAAAGCAATGGAAGTAGACACCGACAAAGAATATATCAATGAAAATACTGCGGCTTTGGGCCAGTTGCAGGAACTGTTGCTGAGCAATGCTGCAAAACAATATGAAAGCTCTGATTTTTGCGCAGCTGCCAAGAGTTTTAAGTCTTCCAATGAAATCAGCAGCAAGTTCAATGTTGTTGACTCTGCCGCTATCTTTAACATCGCTTATTGCAATGACCGATGCGGTAATGTAGACGAAGCTATTGCCGGGTATATGGAAAGCGCTAAAATTGGATACAATGTGCCATCTGTATACATGTATGTTTCTGACCTCTATATGAAACAGGGCAAGAACGAAGAAGCCAAGAAAGTTTTGACGGAAGCAAGAGCCAAATACCCCAAGGATGCTGAGCTGCTCAGAAGTGAAATAAATCTGATGCTCAACGAGCAAAAGTTTGAACAGGCGCTTGAGTTGCTGGTGGCTTTGACTGAGGCTGACCCTATGAACGAAACAATCTGGTTCGTGTTGGGTGCGACCTATGAAAAGCTCGACCGTGTGAGCGATCAAGAAGCGGCTTACAAAAAAGCTACTGAATTGAAGCCGGATTATTACGACGCGCTGTTCAACCTAGGCGCCACGTATTACAATCAGGGAGTTGAGAAATTGAAAGAGTGTGACAAAATTCCACCAAGAGAATCGGCCAAATACGATGAATGCGTGTCAAAGACCAATGTGTATTTTAACAAATCCATTGAGCAGTTTGAGAAAGCTCTGAATGAGAGACCAGATGACAAAGAAATCATGACCGCTTTGAAAGAAGCGTATGTGCGGGTTGGCAATATGGATGGAGCGAAAAAGATGACAGAAGGGTTGTCTAAATAATATTGAATAGGCCGGAGTCATCCGGCTTATTTTATAGTTTTGCTACTTTACATAATGTAAATTATGAATTATAATTCTGAAGGACAATCTGGCTAAATAGTTGAATTTAAACTTAATAACGCTTCAATTATACATCCATATTATTGCATCTGGTGTGGTTTGTAACAACTAAGTGAATGCTACTGATAGTCTCTGTGGGAAGTTTGGTTTAACACCGAACCAAACGCCTTTGGAATTTGTAAGTGTGAACTTCATCAGATCAGGCAGATAATTATCGGCGAGCCAATATCCGTTTTTCAGACATAAAAAAAGCTCCGGCACTAACCGGAGCTTTTAATCATTTATGTTGAAGATTCTTATTCTTCTTTTTTCTCTTCGCTGCTGTCTCCACCTTCCATTTTCTCTTTCAGGTTAGCCAGCACGCTCAGGTCACCAAGTGTTGACTTTTCAACTTGCGCGTTCACCGCTTTAACAGCGCTGGAATCAGCACCTTCAGAACCACCAGGCTTGCGAGCGCCAGGTTTGTTGGCAGTTTTCTTAGCCTGTTCAGTTCCAGGTTCTTCTTCTTTCCATGTACCGGTGTGGCTCACGGAGATTTTCCGCTGGTTTTTGTTGAACTCTACAATGATGAAATCGAGGGTTTCTTCAACTTTAGCTGTAGAACCGTCTTCTTTTTTCATGTTTTTGTTCATGCAGAAACCTTCCAGACCATATGGCAGAGCAACGATGGCGTGTGAGCCTTCTTTGCGAACGATGGTTCCCTGGTGCTTCGAACCTTCTACGAAAACAGTTTCAAATACATCCCATGGATTTTCTTCGATCTGCTTGTGGCCCAGGCTGATGCGGCGATTGTCCTTATCGAGCTCAAGCACAACAACCTCGATTTCATCGCCGATGTGGCAGAATTCGCTTGGGTGCTTGATTTTCTTGCTCCAGCTAAGATCGCTGATGTGAATCAGACCATCGATACCTTCAGCAAGTTCACAGAACACACCGAAATTGGTGAATGCGCGAACTTTTGCTTTGTGCTTGCTGGTAACAGAGAAATTAGCTTCAATGTTCTCCCATGGATCTTGGGTAAGCTGCTTCATGCCTAGAGACAATTTGCGCTCATCCTTATCCACGCTGAGGATAACACATTCAACTTCCTGTCCTACTTTCAGGAAATCCTGAGCAGAACGGAGGTGAGTGCTCCACGACATTTCTGAAACGTGGATGAGACCTTCAACGCCTGGAGCGATTTCCACGAAAGCACCGTAATCAGCAAGTACAACTACTTTGCCTTTAAGCTTCTGACCAACTTCGAGTGTGCCTTCCATTGCATCCCATGGGTGTGAAGTCAACTGCTTCATACCAAGAGCGATACGCTTCTTGTCATCATCGAAATCAAGGATAACGACGTTGATTTTGCTATCCAGTTGAACGAGTTCTTCCGGATGTGTAACACGGCCCCATGAAAGGTCGGTGATGTGGATGAGACCATCAACACCGCCAAGGTCAACGAATACACCGTAAGAAGTTATGTTCTTCACGACACCTTCGAGTACCTGACCTTTCTCAAGTCCGCTCATGATGAGCTTCTTCTGTTCTTCCAGTTCTGCTTCGATCAACGCTTTGTGTGATACAACCACATTTTTGAATTCGTTGTTGATTTTCACAACTTTCAATTCCATGATTTTACCTACGTACTGATCGTAATCGCGAATTGGCTTCACATCAATTTGTGAGCCCGGAAGGAATGCTTCAATGCCGAATACGTCAACGATGAGACCACCCTTCGTGCGGCTCTTCACCTCACCTTTGATGATTTCACCGCTGTCGAGAGCGCTATTCACATTGCCCCATGCACTAAATACACGTGCAGTTTTATGTGATGCATTGAGTTGTCCGTTTTTGTCTTCAGTTTGCTCGATGAATACAGGAACTTTGTCGCCAACCTTGAGGTCAGGATTGTAACGGAATTCGCCGGCAGGAATGACACCTTCGGATTTGTAACCAATGTTTACTACGACTTCTTTTTTGTTGATGCTTACAACTGTGCCATCAACAACCTCTCTTTCACGAATTACGGAAAGGGTGTCTTCGTACAATTTGTCGAGTTTCTTGCGATCGTCGGATGTATATCCGCCAGCCGATTCGTAAGCATCCCAGTTGAATTCACCTGATTCTGTAAGATACATCTTTTCATCAGCTGTGCTGAAGATTTCGAGTGGCTCTTCCATAATCACTTCCTCTTCTTCGATAACAGCTACCGGAGGAGTAACTTCTTCTGAAATCACTACAACGTCCGCTGCAGCGTCGATTGGTGTTGCCTCTTCGCTGATATTCAGGTTAAGGTCTTTGTCGTCGGCTTCTTCAGCCTTTACTCTTTTAGATTCTGCCATGATGGCTTTTTCTTGTATCCTGCTTGCCGCGTTTATTCAGCGCATCCTGAAAAGCAGAAGGGGTTATTTTATTTTTTTATTGACCAAACCCGGATGCTGCGGTTTGGTATTTCCTGATAATCAGATCATATTCAAATCCGAAATCGGGGGCGCGAATATACAGTTAAGTTGACTTAATTGGTTGATTTCCCGAAAAAAAAGAGGCAAAAGAGTATCTTCCGGGATCAAAAAGAAACGATAGTTGGTTTGGACTCTCGGTTTATACTGTGATTCGGGCTATTTCGTGTATTCCAGGATACACCATTCTTTTCTTTCGGACCGGAATGAGAGTTTCAAACCCAAAGACGCGGCATAGCGATCAATTTCAGGAAAATCAGAATCATAAAAACCACTGAACAATATCCGACCACCCGGTTTCAGCACTGCAACATAATGGTGCATATCCCGTGTAAGGATATTGCGATTGATGTTAGCGAGTATGACGTCGTATTCAGCTCCCGGAGGAATAACCTCTGCCCCCCCCCGAATCGTAACAAAACGATGGCAGCCATTGCGTCCAAAGTTTTCCATGGTGTTTTCATAGGCCCATTCATCGATGTCGATTGCATCGCCGCCTGATGCGCCCATTTTCTCTGCGAGAATAGCCAAAACCCCGGTGCCACAGCCCATATCCAGCACTTTTTTATGTTGGAATTCAAGGCTCATCATTCTGGAAATGATGAGGTGTGTGGTATCGTGATGCCCGGTTCCAAAAGACATCTTCGGTTCAATAACGATTTCGTACAAGAACGCGACATCTCTGGCAGAATGAAAAGGTGCACGAATCAGACATTTATTGTCTACAACAATTGGATCGAAAGAAGCTTCCCAGACAGCATTCCAGTTCTGGTCAGCGATTTCATTTACTTCGAAACTGAATTCCTGGTCGGGAAGGTTTTTTGCCATCAAATCCCCGAGCATTTCAGCAGAAAAATTGGCAGTCTGCACGTAGCCTGAGAGGCCATTTTCATGTTCTACAAAACTTTCAAAGCCCAATTCTGAAAGTTCGGCCAGTAATATCTCACGAGCAGGTAAAATTGGCTTGAGCGTAAAACGCACCTCGCAGTAACTCATGATGCTGATGTGATGATCGTGGCAAAGTCTTTGGCTTTCAGAGAAGCACCGCCAACAAGGCCGCCGTCAACGTTGGGACAAGCAAAAAGCTCCTTGCTGTTTGCTGCATTCACGCTACCGCCGTATAATATTCTGATGTGGGTTGCAATTTCATCGCCAAAGTGGTTCTTGACAGTTTGGCGAATGAACGCATGCATTTCTTCGGCCTGTTCTGTAGTTGCTGTAACGCCTGTTCCGATTGCCCACACGGGTTCGTATGCAATGATGACCTGCTCCATTTCATGCGGTTTCAGATGAAACAAGGCATGTTCGATCTGATGTAGAACGGTTACAAAATGGGTATGTGCGTTGCGTTCGTTCAATGATTCGCCACAGCAGAAAATTGGTACGATATGATTGCGTAAGCAGCCTTCGATCTTCTTGCTGATTATTTCATCTGTTTCATGAAAATACTCTCGTCTTTCGCTGTGACCAACAATGCAGTACCCGATGTTCATGAAATTCAGCATTGACGGGCTTATTTCACCGGTAAAGGCACCATAGTCATGGTGGCTACAGTTTTGCGCCGACAATGAAAAACAGGTATTTTCAATAGATCCAAGGATAGGCAGATAAAGTGCGGGAGGTGCAATGATCACTGTTACTTCAGGTGAAAACTCATTGCGGTATAGATTCAGGTTGACCGCCAGCTCCATGGCTTCGTCGACATTTTTATTCATTTTCCAGTTGCCCGCAACAATTTTTGGTCTCATGTTTTTTGGATTTATGGTCTTACTTCTCCTCTCATGTATAATTCAATGATGCCTAAAATAAATTTAGCCATGAACAATATGCCGATGAATGCTGAGATAAACAATCTTGATTTTCTGTTTTTTATGCTAAACGAATCGAATCGAACGATGATGTCGACCAGAATTGAAGCAACGGCTAGAAACTCCAGAAACATCATGAGTTTCCAGCGGCCGGCAACTGAAGCGTAAAATTCTGGTAGAAACAATTTGCGCATAGACGCCCAAAAGAGAATATTATATATGACCAAAGCAATAATGGTCACATTGATGAGTGAAAAGAAGGGTTTATTCGTAGTCTGATTCATCAGTACATTCCTGCGAGCCTTTTATTTGCGGCCTCGCCAATTTTATTTTTAGTTACCAGTTTGATTTTTTCTGTGAAGGCCTTCAGTTGCTCTTCCCGGAAGTCGAGGTGAGTGACCATGCGGATTTTATCGTCACCAAAAGTGAAGCAGCGGATACCGGCATCTGCCAGGGAGCTCATGGCAGCAGAAGAGTGAATGCCGTCGTTCATTTGAGCGATGACGATGTTGGTTTCCACCGGCACGATTGATTTCACCCAATCACAATTCTTGAGGACAGATGCCAATTCGGTTGCATGAGCATGGTCCTCATTCAATCTGTCAACATTGTTTTTTAGGGCATACAATCCTGCGGCAGCTATGATTCCTGCCTGACGCATGCCACCGCCAAAACTTTTACGCTTGCGGTGAGCTTTGTAAATGAAATCCCTGCTTCCGAGAAGCAGGCTTCCTACAGGTGCTCCTAAACCTTTGCTCAGACAAAGAGATATGGAGTCGAACATTTTGCCAAAAACGGCTGGTGAAACACCTGTTGCCGCAACAGCATTCATCAGCCTCGCTCCATCGCAATGAAACGCAAGACCTTTTTTCCGGCAGAACGATGCGATTTTCTCCAGTTCTGCTAGATCGTAGATTGCTCCGCCACCTTTGTTCATGGTGTTTTCAACACACACAAGAGTGGAATGCGGATAATGAGCATCATCGGCATTGATGTTTGCAGCTATCTGCTCGGCAGTAATTCTGCCCCGATCTCCTTCCAGCAAGCGAACACTTGCTCCTGCGTTTGAAGCAATGCCGCCGCCTTCGTATAAGTAGATATGCGCGAGATTTGAGCAGATGACTTCATCTCCCGGTCGTGTATGAACAGCGATAGCAATCTGATTTGTTTGAGTGCCACTGGAACAATAAAGGGCAGCTTCAGTTCCGAACATATCCGCACCTAATTGTTGAAGGGCATTCACAGATGGGTCTTCTCCGAATACGTCATCCCCAACCTCCGCTTCAGCCATTGCTTTGCGCATCTCTGGAGTCGGACGTGTCACAGTATCACTTCTCAGGTCAATGATCATGGTGTCAAAAGTAAGTCCGATATCCGTTTACAACAGCCCTGAACTCCTTTCATCATGGATTGAAATTTCAACCAAGCATATTATTTAGAATGATTTTACCATTTTTTAGGTATTGGTTCAAAATGGGTTAAAATAGTTGATGTGCTTCATGTGATCGTGAAGTACAAACTAATGGAATTGAATTTCAGATGAGTTGTTATGCTTGGTCATTTGGAGCGCAGCAACAGTTCCTTGTGCCGGTGCGCATATCATATACCTTCACAGACGCAACGTTCTCCAAGACATTTAAGAGCTCAGGAGTGGACTGGGGTGCGGTTCATTTGATCTTGATCCGACAGCAATAACATAGCATTTTCGTGAGGTGTTGAGCTCGCAGAGAATTCACGATCTCAAGTAAAAAAGAAAAAAGAGCAAGCGATTTCTATCGCACCGCTACAACCGTCTGCCTTTGCTGCCTTCCGGCCCTGGAGGATTAGACAGGAGCTGGTCGTAGAAGACTTGCCCTTTGGTGCAAAAGTAATGTTTCAATGAAGGTTTCATCAAATTTTTTATTCTTTTCCGAAATGTTTTCAGCTGATGATAAAAGAACCAAAGTGTAATCATATTTCTATATTTGGCTCATTAAAAACACACTCCATGAATACGATTGACACAGAAACAATAGGAAACCCCAATACACCGATTCTCAAACCAGCAATTCGTTATGCACTAATACTGAGTGGACTCGGCATCCTTTTTACCGTCCTCAGCAGCACACTGAAATGGGATCAGAATTCCTGGGACTTCAAAATTATTACATGGGCATTCACCATAGGAGCCATGGTCTACATCATCAAGAATTTCCGGGATGCTCTTAATGGAGGATATCTGCGAATTGGTCAGGGCACCGGACTCAGCGCATTGACTGGCTTGTTTCAGGGTATCATTATGGCCATTTTCATGTATATTTTCACGACGTCCATCAATCCCGACATGATGGTCATGATGGAAGATCAGGCACTTCAGCAACTCGAGTCACAGGGACTTTCTGAAAGTGAAATTGATCAGGCCATGGAAATGAGCAAGGCATTCATGACTCCGGGATTCATTTCTTCTATGCTGCTTGTGGGTTCGGTTATTATGACAACGCTGCTCGGCCTTATCATTTCGGCCATTATGAAGAAAGGCGAATAACCTATGGATGTTTCACTGGTCATTCCGCTACTCAACGAAGAAGAGTCGTTGCCCGAATTGTATGCCTGGATCAGCAGGGTTTGCGATACGAATCAGTTGATTTTCGAGGTCATTTTTATTGATGATGGTTCACGGGATAATTCATGGCGGATCATTCAATCTTTACAAGAAAAGGATCATCGCATCAGGGCGATTCGTTTTCAACGCAATTATGGCAAAAGTGCAGCATTGCACGTAGGATTTGACGCTGCTGATGGTGAAGTAGTAATCACCATGGACGCGGATTTGCAGGATTCTCCCGATGAGATACCTGAACTTGTCAAAATGATCCGCAGCGGAGAGTATGATCTTGTAAGTGGCTGGAAAAAGAAACGCTACGATCCAATATCAAAAACAATTCCGACGAAACTCTACAATTGGGCTACCCGCAGCATGAGTGGTATTTACCTGCATGATTTCAACTGCGGCCTGAAAGCATATAAAAAAGAAGTGGTCAAAAGCCTTGAAATTTTCGGTGAAATGCATCGGTATATACCAGTCATGGCCCACCGTGAAGGCTTCAAGAAAATCGGAGAAAAAGTTGTTGAACACAGAGCAAGAAAATACGGACATACCAAGTTTGGCCTTGAACGATTCATCAACGGGCCACTGGACCTTCTTACAATCATGTTCATATCACGATTCGGTAAGCGGCCCATTCACATCTTTGGCACTTTCGGTGCATTGATGTTCATCATTGGACTTACTCTTTCCTCCTATCTCATAATTGACAAGTTTCTTCATCTTTATGTATGGCACACGAAAGCTCCCTTGCTCTCAGACCAGGCGGCTTTTTACATTGCGCTCACCAGCATGATTATAGGAACTCAGTTATTTCTCTCAGGTTTTATTGGAGAGCTTGTAACACGCAATTCATCGACCAGGAACAATTACAAGATCAGGGAGATACTTTAACCCAAATTATGCAGTCGGAATCTATTACATCGCTGAAAGCCTTCAATGACGAGCACTTCCTCGCTTTTTATTTTCACCGTATCGGTGATACGCTTTCAAATAAAAATCTTGTGGGAGCGCTCGTCCTTTTTGTCTTTCAGCGCTTCA
>JBEIHH010000081.1:0-13959 GCA_040381475.1 Crocinitomicaceae bacterium
CTTCATTCAAACGAATACATACAAGGATTTCCATCCAGTCAAATTTCCCGGATGGAACCATCCTTCGGTACTATGTACAATTACGTTCATTACTCTTTCAGCTATCCAGATGAAATGAGTACCGTGCGTTATTCCGGTAACTACGCCATGATCGTTTTTAACGGAACTGATATCAATGACAGGGAATCATGGCTCATCAGCTACCGATTCATCGTATATGAAAATGCTGTAACTGTCCTTCCCCGGGTCACTCCAAGCAGCAATATATCCAACAGATACACAACGCAGGAAGTAGATTTCGACATCAACCACAAGGATTTCAGAATCATTGATCCAATGCGGGATATCCATGTGAGTATTCTGCAAAACTTCGATTGGCAGCAATCACGAAATGATCTGAAGCCCATTTTTATCAAGCCTGATATACTCACGTTTGATTATAACATGGGTGAAAATAACTTTGAAGGCGCCAATGAGTGGCGCGCATATGAAGTGAAAGACGTACGTTTCAACAGTTCAGAGATTGAAAACATTAACCTCGAAGAAAACGGATATCACGTATATCTCAGGCCGGATCTTATCGAAGGAAAGCGGGCATATACCACATGGCAGGACATCAATGGAAACTTCCTTGTTAAAAATGATCTTGGTGGAGATAGTCATGTGGAGTCGGAATATGTCTGGGCTCATTTCACCTTGGTAATGCCTCACGCTGAAGAAGCCGAAGTTGTCATTCAGGGCAGGTTCAATGAGTTCAAAACAGAAAATGTTGTCTGTACTTATGACGAAACAGTTGGTGCATACAAGCATACGATATTACTCAAACAAGGCTATTACAACTACAGGTATGTGCTTCGCGATAAATACTATTCTACAGACAATGTAAGATTTACTGAAGGCTCACATGCTGTAACAGAAAATGTGTACCACATTCTGGTTTACATGTATGATAGGAATCTGGGCTGCGACCGGATCATTTCTGCCAAAGCTGTGTCAAGTGTTCAGTAGAGAAAGTTGATACTGCGTTGTAGTAAACATTAACCTCGGTCAATTCCTCTTCTTTCATGAATTCATGTTGATCATGATCAACTGGTGCTATTGCAACATGACCAGACTTTTGCGCCAACAAAAAACAATAACAAAATGGCAACATGGAATCTCGATCCTTCACACAGTGAAGTGACATTTAAAGTTAAGCACATGATGATCGCGCATGTGACCGGAAAATTCGGCAAATTCGATTTGAAAGCTGAATCTGATGACGACAATTTCGAAAACTCCAAAGTTGAATTCACGGCTGATGCAGCATCAATTTCAACGGGCGAAGCGCAGCGTGATGGTCATCTTACTTCAGAGGATTTTTTGGCAGCAGAAAAATACCCGCAATTAAAATTCAAAGCCACTTCATTTTCGGGTGGTAAACTCAGTGGCGATCTGACCATTCGCGACATTACAAAGAGTGTTGTTCTGGATGTTGAGCCTGGCGGCATTGGTAAAGATCCATGGGGAAATACCCGCATCGGATTTACGGTTACAGGTAAAATAAACAGGAGTGACTGGAACCTTACATGGAATGCGGCGCTTGAAACAGGCGGCGTTTTGGTGAGTGATGACGTAAAAATCAACTGCGAAATTCAACTGGTGAAGGCAGCATAATATTGGTACATTATTAGAAACAAAAGGCGCATTGATTATGCGCCTTTTCTTTTGATGGTCAGTAGATACTATTTAAAAACCACCGCGTTGGTGCCAATACCAACATTAAATGTTCCAATGAGAACACCAGCGGTGTTGTATCTGTTCAAGGTTGATGGTGTTGTATAATTTGCGACAGAGGCGCTCCAGATCTCACCTGTGGCAGGATCAACATTCAGTGAACCCTTGTCGTCCTCAACTATTTCTATTCCCGGAAAATCGCCTGCCAGGAGATCAACGGAAAAAATTCCATTGTTCTCATAATAGATTTTGTTTCCATCCGGGGAAACCTCAAGATTCATCGGGTGGTCACCGTTTACGCCTATTTGCTCACTAGCAGTTACACTGAAAGAGCTACTACTAATTTTGTAAATCATCGAATTGGTGTGCCCGGTGATGGCGCTTCCTTCGTAAAATGTTTCACCACTGCAAAGCACCCAAATATTACCGAGTGCATCTGCAACAGCATCAATAGGCCTGTCGCCAACTACAATATCCGACACAATCGAATTATCACTCATATCAATGACAGTAACCTTGTTATCCGTCAGCCATCCACCATTGTTGCATACATAAAGAAAGCCACCGGAAACCAACATCTTCTCAGGACCATTGCCCAAGGATATAGACGATTCAATTGTATTGTCCGACAAATTAATCACCAGAATTTCACCCGCCATGCTGCCATTGCTCAAATAGGCTTTGCCATTGCCCCCATCTACCAAATAACGAGGATAAGAAGTTCCTGCAATTGTAGCAGTACGTTTGAAATTGTTCAAATCGATGACCTCTACTTTTTGTGAATTGTTAACCACAGCATAGCCATTGGAACCGATTACAGTGAATGATTGTAAAATATCGCCGAGTTCTACACCATTCTGTTGCAAATACAAGTCATTGGTCAATTCACCTGACTCACTGATATAAGAAATGCTTGCATCGTTTTCATTGTATCTTCCCTCATTAACCACAAATCGTCCACTCAGATAGTTGACTTCAGGCTGAGTCGTTTCAGGATTTTCAACTTCCTTTTTGCAGGAGAAGAAAAGCACAGTGAGCGATGCTAGCATCAATTTAATTTTCATTCTGTTTTTCTTTTTTATTGGTTAGTATGTCAATTGAAAGATTCATTGAAATAATCCTTCCCGGAATTGCGAAAGCGCGCACAGACTGATAAGCATGATTGAATAAATTGTCAATGTCTAGTCCAATGGAGTAGCCGGCGAACTTACTGTTCACATCATATTCCACTGACAACCCGAATACATGGTATTCAGGCAATGCCCGAATGTTAGAATTTTGTTCATCCGTAAAACGTGCAGACATATATCTATGTCGTAGGCTCAAGCTAAATGCCTCATTCAAATAACCGAACGCTGAAACATAAGATAACCGGGGAGTGTAAATCATCTCCCTTCCTGAATTAGACTCAGGACTATCAACTACTGCATTGGTCAGAATACCTCTTGATTCGGCCGTAAATCTTTGTCTAACTCCTGATGACGTTACCCTTAATGGTAATTCGATCACCAGCGATTGAACACTTTTATAATTTACAGGAGCCCAATAACCAGATTCAGTCGGTATCCATTGAATCCAGTTGACCACATCCGCGTATTGCACAGAAGGGTTCAGGTAAAAAGTTAATTTGTTATTGCTTTCATTATTGAATTCAACACCACCTCTCAAAGTATTTGCAGATTCTGCAAGAAGATCAGCATTCCCTCCGGGAATCCAGAAGAGTTCATTCATATCCGGTGCCCTAAACCTTCGCGCAATTTTTGCATACCATTTGAAATTGTAGCTACCGAATTTTTTGGTGTAATCAGTAGAAAAAGAAACCGCAGGTCCCTGACTTCTGATTCTGGAATCGTATTGAGCATCGACTATCCAATTCCATTGAGTTTTTCTCAGGTTCCAAAATCCCGTTAGCTGTGTCCATTCCAAACGACTTCTACCATCCTCATAATTTGTGTTTACGACAAGTTGATCAGCATATGCAGCATTAAAGCCAATCTTCATGCTTTTCACAACAATATAATTTACAGCAACACGATTTAAAAGAGAACGTGACCTGACGGCTGAATAAATTCCCCACTCATCGTTGGCAAGCGGAAAGTCACGGTAAGTTAGTTCCTCGTCGAAATACGCCGATGAAACTTCAGCTGCCAGTGCGCCTGACTTAATTGACCATTTCACAATGGATCGGTTCAATTGATCATCCTGTTCTGCGGTTCCTGAAGCGAACTTTCCCATCAGAGCAGGCAGCATAGCCTTTCTGATACCAAACCAGTGATGCAGTGAAAACACACCAGTCCTGGTGTTGATGAAAACATCGTTGAGCAAAGCACTGCTCTTCGCATTGTTGTGCAATTGGCTTACAACGGGGCTATCGAATGAGTAGATATCCCGGTAAGAAAAATCATTCCTGAAATCCTGGATCATTGCACGGGTTCTCCATCCAATACTTCGAATCCACTTTTTCTGCTGACCTTCTTTTCCATCCAGACCGATGCTGTGATATTGCTCAAAAGCCAGTGTGGAATTTTTAAGCGAGTTGTAACCAGATATAACGCGTAAATAATTCGGAGCCTTGATGTGCTGATCCGAATTGAGATTCAAAGTCATACCCAGTCCGGCCAACGGAATTTCACTCGCTGGAGGGTTTTTATGCAACACAGTATGGTCTGTAAAAAAGGCAGGAATCATCGACAAATCACAAGTACCAAGTGAAAGTGCGTTGAGGGGAACACCGCTCCACATTATTACAGAATGATCAGAACTTAAACCACCAAATCTAGCGGCTACCGAACTTCCGGGAGCACCTGTAAGATTGACTACAGCAACACCAGATCTTTCTAGAAGCGTGCCTATATCATGCTGCACCTGTAATCCATACAATTTCTGCCTGCCGGCATCAATTAATTCCTGAGACACATCCTTCGGGCCCACAGATCCAACAACATCCATCACCGCAGAAGTGTAACCAGCGTGAATACTGTCCCGCACAGACTGCGCAGAAACGACATTTGTGATAACCACAAGCGATATCAATAGCGAAATATTCCTCATTCTGCGGATGTCTTTTCCCGGACATCTGGAAGGCATTGTTGCCATCCAAAGCATGCTTTAGGCAGGTCTTCTGACTTACATCCACCTTTTTCACCTTCCCGGTCATTTGACCAGTGGTCCAGAAAAAAGGCATTCGAGGATGCTTACAGCTGCGGGTACAGTCCCGGAATTTCACCGGATTCCCTTTTCATTCTTCTTTTCAAAAAGAAACCCAAAGCGCGGCAAATGTAGTTTAACTTTGACATCAACGAAAACAACCGAGGCATCGTTCTTGATTGGTTTTGTATCATGTCGCAGTTGATGAAAATAAAAACGCTGTGTATTGCGCTGTTTTTGATGGACGCAATTGCTTGCAGCGCTCAGAAAACGCTCTCCACAGCGGATTCAACTTATCTGGCCATTCTTCAGACGGAATTGACCTTAACCCCGGAACAAAGGACACAAGCAGATAGCCTGATCAGTTTATCGTCACAAAAAATCACCGAATACGAGCGCGAATTATTGCGAATATCCAGATCAGGTATTGCTCAGGAAGAAAAAGACAGTCAGCAAAGAGAATTGCGGGAAAAGAAAAAGAACGAAAAAGAAAATCGCGACCTGTCCATTGTGCTATTGCTCACCTCTGAGCAACGTAAAATCTATGCCGAAAGAATCAAACCTTCCAAGCCGGGTGTCCTTCACATGGGAATTACGCATGACAGGGCAAAATGCGAAGTATGCGTTGTCAAGTAATTCGCATATTTGATGCATGAAATTTCATCATCCAAGATTCATCTTGTTGCTTCTGGTAATTTCAGCCTGCACATCGAAAAATGCAGTAGTAGAAAATTCCGGGACAACACCAATGTCTGTGGCTCAGACCAAAACACCTTTTGAGTCAGTAAATCCGTTTATCGGCACCGGTGGTCATGGTCATACATATCCGGGCGCAACATCCCCATTTGGTATGGTTCAGTTATCCCCGGATACAAGGCTAGAGGGTTGGGATGGATGCAGTGGTTACCATTATAGCGACAGCATCGTGTATGGTTTTTCACACACACACCTTCAAGGTACAGGTGTTGCAGATTATTGCGACATACTGTTTATGCCAACCAACCATAAAATAAAAGTTGCCGATAAATGGAATGACGCATACAAAAGCCGTTTCAGCCATGACAAGGAACAAGCTCAGCCCGGTTACTACAAAACTCATCTCGATGATTATAACATCGATGCAGAATTCACTACTACGCCGCGAACAGGGATACACAAATATTCATTTGCACCAGGTGATTCCTGCAGGTTATTCATCGATATGATGCATCGGGACGAATTGTTGCGGTACGATATACAAACAGTTGGAGATACTGCCATATACGGATATCGCATTTCAAAAGGATGGGCAGAAGAACAACATTGTTACTTCTATGCAGTATTTTCAGAACCATTCCATGACTTCACGCAACTGGATATATCCTATGTGGAAAAAGATGAGATGGATGTCAAAAAAACAGTGCTTGAGCAAGTGCAGGTTTTCTCACTACAATTTTCGCCGGTAAAAGAGATCACGGTGAAGGTCGGAATCAGCGGTGTTGATTGCGATGGTGCAAGAAAAAACCTTGAACAAGAGGCTCCGCACTGGGACTTTGAAAAATATAGAAAAGATGCCAGAAAATCGTGGGAGAAATGTCTTGCAAAAGCTCCAATAAGCAGTACCGATTCAAACATCAAAGCGAATTACTACTCTGCACTCTATCATTGCTATACGGTTCCAAATGTTTGGTCAGATGTAGACTCCAGATATCGGGGTGAAGACAAAAAAATTCATACTGCACAAAGCTACACGCGTTACACAGTTTTCAGTTTGTGGGACACCTTCAGAGCATACCATCCAATGATGTCAGAGCTCGAGCCTGAAATAACACGAGACTGGATAGTTACATTTTTAGAGATTTACAAAGAACGCGGAGAGCTCCCGGTATGGGAGCTTGCAGGAAACGAAACATATTGCATGATTGGTTACCACAGTGTGCCTGTTATTCTTGATGCATACCGACGAGGCATCACCAACTTTGATCAAAAGCTTGCGCTCGAAGCTATGGTAGCTTCAGCGACCGGGCCTCAGGAAGAGAAAAAAGCGTATGAAGAACTCGGATATGTGCCTGCAGACAGATTCAGTGAGAGTGTTTCCAAAACACTTGAGTTTGCATACGACGATTGGTGTATTGCTCAATTTGCCAAAGATATCGGAGATGAAAAAACATATGGGCGTTTCATTGCCCGTTCACAAAACTGGAAGAACGTGTTTGATTCTGAAACAGGTTTCATGAGACCCCGTCGCAACGGTGGCTTCCCCGAACCATTCGACCCTTACCAGGTCGACTTCAACTATACAGAAGCCAATTCATGGCAGTATTCATTCTTTGTGCCTCACGATATCGAAACACTTATCGAGTATCAGGGAGGAAATGAAGGATTTACCAAAAAGCTGAACAGCCTCTTTACTGCTTCATCAAAAACGACAGGAAGGGACCAGTCAGATATAACCGGCCTGATTGGTCAATATGCACATGGAAATGAACCAAGTCATCATGCTGCCTTTCTTTTTAACTATGCCGGCACAGAAGAAGGCGATGCAAAGACAAAGGAGCTTGTAATTAAAATTATGGAAGAGTTATATACTAATTCTCCCGATGGTTTGTGCGGCAACGAAGATTGCGGGCAAATGTCTGCATGGTACGTACTGGCATGCAATTTCATTTATCCGCTTTGTCCAGGTAATTCTGAATTCATTTCAGTAACCGATAAAAGCTATGTTGTTTCAACTACAACCAATGTGTTGGATTTGGTACCTGCTAAAATTCGTATTCCCAGCAAAGTGACGGATAATTTACAGCTACCGGCGCCAGTCATTTTAGGTCCTCAAACCTCATTTTCAGGCAAAGCAGAAATCACTATCTATTGTGCAGATCCGACGGCAGAAATCGAATGCATAATTCACAAGCGCAGATTGAATGAGACAACCGGAGAACTGGAAGAAATCAGATTAGCTGAAATCGCTACCGGAAAAATTACTCTTACAGAAGAAACAAATCAGCCGTTAGACGTTTATTGTGTTGCGCGTAAACAAGGATATACAGACTCTAAAAAAACACATGCTGTATTCCGCCACAACAACATGGATATGCAGATGGTTTCTTCAACGCCATATGATAATCAATACACAGGCGGGGGCGCCAACGCACTGATTGATGGTATACGGGGAGGTTCAGATTTTCGCACCGGTTCATGGCAGGGATGGCGGGGCAAAGATGCAGAACTGGTAGTGGATCTTGGTAGAGAACGCCCTATCACCACAGTAGGAGTTTCGTGTCTCGAAGAAATCAAATCATGGATATGGTTTCCGTCATCTATTGATGTTTACATTTCACATGATGGTAAAAATTTCGGGCTTGCAGGATCAATTCAAAGCAATGAGCCATTGAATGACTATACGCCGAAAACAAAGGAATTCATCAAGAACCTGAGAGCTTCGGGCCGTTATGTGAAACTTGTAATACATCCCGGTGTGAATCCAATTCCAAAATGGCATCTTGGTGCCGGAGACACGTGCTGGATTTTTGCCGATGAAATCATCATCAAATAACACTATGGAAGAGAATAGCGTGTTGCTGGATCGCGGTCTCGCTCAGACCACGATGTATCCATTTGCAATAGAGGTTGAGAGCGCAGAAGGTGTTTATATACAAGCCACAAATGGCAAAAAGTATATTGATCTTGTTTCAGGAATTGGTGTCAGCAATATTGGTCACAGGAATGAATACGTCGTGGCCTCGATAAAAAAACAACTCGACAAACACATGCACGTGATGGTGTATGGTGAATTCATTCAAAGTGCCCAGAATAGGGCTGCATCTCTTCTCACATCCGTCCTTCCAGAAAGTTTAAACTGCTGCTATTTTGTAAACAGCGGCACAGAAGCCAATGAGGCCGCGCTTAAACTGGCCAAGCGCATAACAAGGCGAACCAAAATTATTTCCTTCTTAGGCGGTTATCATGGCAACACACACGGTTCCATGAGTGTGAGTTACAATGAAAAGAAAAAATCTGCATTCAGGCCTCTCATACCCGATATCTACTTTATCAGGTTGAATGATATAGAAGATCTGGAGCAGATCGATCATACAACTGCGTGTGTTATTCTCGAAACAATTCAAGGTGATGCCGGAATCAGAATACCCGATGTAGCGTATATGCAGGCCCTTCGCACCAAATGTGATGAAACAGGAGCACAATTGATTCTTGATGAGATTCAGTGCGGCATAGGAAGAACCGGCACATTCTTCGCTTTCGAACAATTCGGAATTGTTCCGGATATTCTCACTTCCGGCAAAGCACTGGGCGGAGGCATGCCTGTTGGCTGCATGATTTCATCCAAAGAAAAGATGCAGTTATTTACTCATGAACCCATGCTCGGCCATATCAGCACTTTCGCCGGACATCCTGTTATCTGCGCAGCTGTGGCTGCGAATATTGAATACATCCTCGCACACCGCATCATTGATGATGTTGAACTGAAAGGGCAAAAAATCGCCAGGTATTTGCGCAGCCACAGAAAAGTCAAAGAAATCAGACAGCGCGGATTCTTCTTCGCTATTGACATGGACTCGGAAGAGTCAGTAAAAAAAGTTGTAGCGTACTGTCTCGAACATGGCGTTATCACTTTCTGGTTTCTTTCATGTCCTTCATCTTTCAGGATTGCACCACCTTTGACAATAACAGACGAAGAAATTGAAAAATCGTGTTCGGTTATAATGGAAGCCTTCGATGAGCTGTAAGAGGAAGGTAACGCTGTCAATCAACCAAAACCAATTTGGTGCTGTAAATCAGTTCTCCCGTTTTAGTGAAAAAACACACTGCAATCAATGAATGGCCCATGCGTCCCAATTGAACGGCCAATGTTTCCATTTCCGGTTCAAGTGTTTGTCGATTCAGAAGTTTGCCTTCTACCGAGTATACGCACATGACTAATGGTTCTGTCAATGGCTTGCATACAACGCGAATTTCATCTGATTCCTGTTCGAAAAAAACATCACAAATTCGATTCATGTGGCCTTCTGCATAAACCACGTCGGATATCACAGTTGCATTTCCAAATTGATCTACCTGGCTGAGTCTGTAATATCGGCCTTCTATCGAACGAACAGTCTGAGCGTTGTATTCATTCGTTTGCAGGGCATTGCTTTTAACGGGAACGTATGCGACAGGCCAAAATAACATATCCTCTGCAGCCGATTCAATCATGTATCCCGCGATATCCGTTTCATCTGATACAAGCCAATCGAGATTCACATGTTTATCATCAACATTCACATTAAAATCCAACAAAGCAAGAGGTAGAAAAAAACAACCTGCGCCGCTTTCCAAAACATTCACGGTAATGTTTTTCGTCACCGGCACATTGCAGAGGTCAAGATAAGAAACCTGATATTCAGTAGTCACATTTGGAGAAGCGATTGGATTGACAATGGTGGGATCGCTCAAATAAGTAACCGGAGACCAGTTATAAATTTGATTTGTAGAAGAGCCCGCGTTGATCATGACATTGCTGCCGGGACAAATTTCATATGAGGCACTCAGCAATGCTGCAGGAGTTGCACAAATTATGTGTGCATTCACCAGATTGCCGGTTGCTCCGGTAAAACCCCAAAAAACCAGCGATTGTCCACCAAATACCTCATTGACCATATCATAGGTTGCCTGCAATCGAAACTCACAATCAAAAAATACATTCATGGTTTGAGCACTGGCCTTCCAGTCGATGCTCACTGTATGATTTAGTCCATCTTCAGTATTCACGTTTGTTGAAGACATTTGTACAGGCCAGGAAATGTTGTTTGCTGTGTAATGATTCACATCACCATTTATTTCAATGGACAAATGATCATAGGGTGGATCGTTGTACTCTAAATTCTGGAAAGTATCAAACTCAATACCCATTGATTGGCCGAAACTGGAATAACCCATGCCGCCTCCGCTGGCTCCAAGCACATTACTTCCCAAACGTTGAAGAACAAAAACAACCCCATCAGCACCAGAAGAATCAGTCAAGCCCAGGTTAATTTCAAACTGAAGATTAAAATCAACATTTAAATCAATTTGTGTATTGTTCCAGAATGCACCGTTTTGCCATTGAGTGGCAGGTGTGACTTGATAGCAGTTACCTCCCAGACTTGTGGCGTTTCCATTCATCACATAATCGGCCTGACCACAGGCAGCGCACTGTCCAAAGCAATAAGCAGGTAATGAGATGTCTGCAGTGATATTCAATGTTCTGTCATAGACACCCAAACCATTGATTAATCCGCATGCAGCAGGCACCGACTCATCAGTTCCCCAGACATTACCGTTGATGAATTTGAATTCATAATTACCCGGAGGCAGATCGAGCGTCATGGCAAATATCCCTCCGCCAATATCAGTCATAGCATATGTTGAAGGATCCCATCCTTGAAAGCTGCCGGCCAGATGCACACCATTGGGACTGATGACCATTTGTGACATATCCACCTGGAAGGTCACCAGGACAGCCCAAATGCGTGTCTGAAAAATCAAAGAAATATAAACCAACGCAAAGAACTTCTTCCATTTAAGGAAAGCATTGGGCGTAGGGTTGTATGAGAGGTAAGTGTACAAAATACGCTTACTATTTCACACAATGATAGGTAAAAAAATAACACGCCCGACAAAGTAAAATCGGATCACCTGGCCAGCACAAAGTCGCCTGACGCAAGGACTTCTCCATTCACCAGAATATGCAAACGATGCTTTCCGGGATGATGTTTTCTGGTAGTCAGATCAGCAAGGCTGATACGTCTTTTAAATGCCGTTTTCCCTGCCTTAAGTGGAGTGCCGGAAACATGGAATACTTTCCGGGAAAAGCTTCCATTTGCCTTCATGTAATCGATGGCAAATTCAATCCTGGCAGGCACGACTTTCTCCAAGTTGTTTTCCACCAAAAATGAAAATTTCAACTCCTCTCCTATGATGATACGATTTTTCAGAAGCGTTAATGCGGTGACAGAAAGACCTTCGGTGTCATGGTGACCGAACATTTCAAGTGCCGTTTTATTTCCCTGTTTGAGCAAGGTCCGCAGTCCGTGTCTGATAATCCAATCGGTATTTTCGGATTGATTTGCCCATTTAGCAGCTATTTCAAGCACAAGACCGGGATGGTCTTTTGAAATGTCATTGAGGTTATTCGCAACACTTTTTCTCACATACAATTCGGGATCATTTTTCAAACGTTCGAGAATTTTTACAACGGGTGAAGGATCACTGACAAATTCATCCAATCTCATACCCCAGGGCAATCGTGGCCGACATCCTTCACTGCTCAATCTGCGAACATGGTGATTGTCAGATTTGCTCCATGTTTCCATTTGCCGCATAGCCCGCACCCGATCCCTTCTTATAAACTTTCTGATGGCGAATTCCGCTGTTGAAGTTTTGGTAAACTCTTCTAATGCCAACATACTTTCATCCCAAAACTCCATGCCATATTTCTCAACGTATTCACAAAAAAAAACTCCAAAGAAACCCCATTCGAATTTTTTACTTACCGGAACAAGTACCTTGATTGCGGCAGGAAAGCCAAGTGCGAGATCCTCATGAATCGCCTCAGCAATAAAAGTTACGCGTTGCTTAAGTTCAGCATTCTTCCAGGCAATGGTTTGAAACCGCCTGACAAACTTTGTACGATCAAATTTTTTGTGGCCGATCGCGAGTGCATCTGCTAATTGACTGATCTTCGACTTGTCGAACATCAGCTTGAGTGGTTCTGCCATAACAAAGCTTGGGTTGAGCTACTTTACCTGATAAACTCCTCATCGATCATCACGCGTCTCATCCTTTCAGAGATAAGTTGTGAAACAGGAGTAAGAGGAAGTCGCAAAAAATTATCGCAAATGTCGAGGTGTGACAACGCTTCTTTGATACCAGCCGGGTTACCTTCAATAAATAACAACTGTGTAATTTCAAGCAGCTTGTAGTGCAATATCCTAGCCTCACTCATTTCACCTTTCAGTGCATGATGCACCATAGCACCGAATTCTTTGGGAAATGCATTTCCCACGACAGAAATCACACCGTCTGCGCCCGCAGCAATCAAAGGCAAGGTTATAGCATCATCACCAGAAATGACCATGAAGTCCTTTCTTCGGTCGCGAATGATTGTCATGATTTGCTCCATGTTTCCGCTCGCTTCTTTTATACCTATTACGTTGCGGCAATCAAATGCAATGCGCAGCGTTGTATCGGCAAGCATATTGCTACCGGTGCGTCCGGGAACATTGTACAATATGATCGGTAGTTTTGAATGTTCGCTCAATGCTTTGTAATGCTCGAAAAAACCATTCTGAGTAGGTTTTGAATAGTATGGTGCTACGGAAAGGATAGCAGTGAGACCGGTTGTTTCCAATCTGTCGAGTTGCAGACAAAGCTCGTGAGTATTGTTTCCACCCATTCCGAGGACTATAGGCTTGCGTCCGGCTGCGGTTGCGATGACAGTTTCAAGAATCACTTTGCGATCCTCTTTATCCAAGGTAGGCGTTTCACCTGTTGTTCCCATCACCACCAGATAATCGGCACCGTTTTCGATGAGGTGGTCGGTCAATCTTTTGAGAGCCGGTACATCCAGTGTAAGATCTTTTTTGAAGGGAGTTACCATTGCCACTCCAAGGCCTTTTAATTGGTTCATCGGATTTTAGGATTGCTCAAATATGAATTAAGTTGTTCAATAAAACTTGAAATACCAAACTGATTGCCCATGTTAAGAATGAAATCACAATAGCGCTCGGCTTTTGTGCCGCGAAGTCCTACCTTCATTTTAGCCTTGCTTTCTTTCATAACAAAATTGAGCGGGAGTGAGTTTCCGCCGCTAAAATCAATCAGGATATCAAAATCATCGGCAATAAAATCATTGACCATTTCGATTGGCCGCATATGCCAGTTGAGGTGCTTACGCGTAAAATAAATTGAATCAGCGCCCTGAAGTTGCCAGGCAGGAATCTTCTTTTCTATCTCATCGACGAAAGCAAGCATACTAACCTGATGTATGTTAAAATCATTCTTTAAGAACTTCGCATACGCGTTCAAATCCTCAAAAAACTGCTGATCCCTGTCGAGATATAAAATACCAACTCTTTCTGC
>JBEIHH010000082.1:0-13950 GCA_040381475.1 Crocinitomicaceae bacterium
GCTTTGGCTTGTCTTCGACGAATTTTTACTCCGCGAATCACACACATGATTTTTGGAAGTCCCCTTATGCTTTTTGGTGTTGTAGGGCTTTTACTTTATTTTAGCAACACCTTAACAGAAGTTTAGCGTGCTGTTGTCATCAAGTTCTAGAGTTGTCTTTTTTGGAGCGCTTTTTTGCATGCTCCATGATATTTGTATTGCGCAATTCACCGACATTGCCACCGCCAATGGAATTTATTCTGCTTCTGTAAATCCCTTTCATGGTTCGGGATGTTCATTCGTTGATTTTGATGGAGATGGTTTCGACGATATAACCTTGCTGGAGAAGAATATGCTGCCACATTTCTTCAAAAATCTCAATGGAAGTTTTGTGATAGCTGATTTTGATTTTTCTCCTCCTCTGGAAACTTTTGTAGATGGAAAGACCATCCTCTGGTTCGACTATAACAACGATGGGTTGAAGGACATGGCCTACAGTCAGCACTACAATGGCGTTCAACTTTACAGAAATGAAGGTAACGGCGCATTCACAGATATCACAGAGGATGCAAACTTAACAGTGACTTACGGTCGGTGCATGGGCATAGCCGCTGGAGATTACGACCGAAATGGCTATCTCGATTTATTCGTTTGCAAATTTCACAATCAGATTATTGAGACTGACCTTGGACTTTCGAATCAACTGTTCAGCAACAATGGTGACGGTACATTCACGGATGTTACAGTTTCAAGTGGCATAGGGCTTACGATTCAGCCTTCATTTACCCCTGTTTTTTCCGACTTCAACCGCGACGGATGGCAGGATATATACGTGGTGAATGACAAAATCCTGATTGGGAATTACCTCTATCTCAATGATGGTGACGGGACATTTACGAACGTAAGTGATTCTTCAGGAGCAGGTGTTCATCTCGAGGCTATGTGTGCGGCAATCGAAGACTTTGACAACGACAATGATCTCGATATTTTCGTTTCAAACAACTACAGTCTGAATGCATTGCTGGTAAATGAAGGCAATGCCCAATTCATCGACAACGGCATTTCTTCAGGTCTCAACGGATATGACCCGGATGGCGCCTTTTGGGGAGCTGTATGGATCGACCATGACAACAACTCATTCCAGGATTTATATATCTGCGAAAACAGAATTACGCCTTCAACAGAACAAGACAACGATTTGTTCATCAACGACGGCGACGGAACATTGTCGCTGGCTACTGAAAATTTCGGTTTAAATGCAAACAATGAAGCGTCATATTGCTGTGCATTGGGAGATATCAATCAGGATGGTGCTCCTGATATGCTTGTCAATAACCGGTTTCCGCATAATGCGAATGTGTGGCTCAATGCAGGTAGCAGCAGCCATTATCTCACTGTAGACCTGACAGGCACTTCATCCAATCGCGATGGCATAGGTACTTTCATAGATATATGGTGTGGAGCAGAACAGTTCACGAGATATACGCATTGCGGTGAAGGTTTTATGACGCAGAACAGTGGCAAAGAATTTTTTGGTTTGGGTAATCATGCATACATCGACTCCCTGGAACTTACCTGGCTGAGCGGATTGAGAGAAAAGTATTATCGTATACCGGCAAATCAGAGTTTGCATTTGGTAGAAGGTCAGGCCGCTTCTGCTTTCCTCAATTCTTCCGGCACTATGGATATTTGTCCCGGCGAATTATTTACTTTGTCGGTAGGCACATGGGATAGTTATTTGTGGAGCAATGGTTCAGATTTACCCTCCATCCAGCCCTCGATCAGCGGTGATTATCAATGTCTTGTTACTGATGCATTGGGCAATCAGTTTTTTAGCGACACTTTGGTTTATTCTGTTTTTCCTGAGCTTCAATATACGCAGCAGGTCTCGACTGTATCTTGTTTCGGCGGTGAAGACGGCGAGGTAGTTTTTGAATTTGAGTCTGATCAGGATGTTTCTATATTGTTTGCAGGTCAATTGCTCACAGAGAATTTTGTAGGCAATCTCGCTTCAGGTGTTTATGGATATTCCCTGGAGGATTCCAACAACTGTTGGACAAATGGAATAGCGCATGTAGAGCATCCGCAGCCAATAGAGGTGGAGCTGTTTACTTACGACGTATTGTGCCACGGCGACAATTCTGGCTCTGTTACAGCTTACGCAACAGGTGGGGTTGGCGACATGTATTATGACTGGATGGGTGTTGATCCCTATGCCCTTTATGCCGGTGAATACATGCTGGTCGTTTCTGATGAAAATGACTGTGAACTGTCTGCGAACTACACTGTAGTCGAGCCTGACCACCTTACCGCTGAATTGACATCAACACCTCAAACTGAAGGCAATTCTGATGGTATGGTGAGTGCGCTTGTGTCAGGTGGAATTGAACCCTATTCATTACTTTGGAGCAATGGAATGGAAGACGTAATCGAAATTGGCAATCTGATTTCAGGAACTTACGGCCTCACTGTCATGGACTCCTTGGGTTGCACATTTCAGCAAGAGGTTTTCGTTGATTTCATTGCTTCATTGCATGAAGAAAATGAATCACTATTGATTCTATACCCGAACCCTGCTGACACAGAAGTGATGATCTGGGATGGCATTATCGGACCAAAAACAGAAATTGTAATATTCAATTCACTTGGACAAGAAATGTTGAAAGTGAATTCAATAAAAAACCCGGAAAGAATTTCTTTGTCAGATTTTCCTTCCGGGATTTATAAAATCACTGTAAATACAACCACCACAAATCAATCAGCGAATCTTATTGTTCGCTGAACTATCTTAATATAAGCACGCTGCCGTTGAATTTTTTGCCAACCTGCTTGTTGTTGAAATCGATTTCTACTGTCCAGGTAAATACATCATTGTGTACGTAATAATCACCATTGCGCACGTTGCCAGTCCAGCCTGTTCCGGGATCATTTGTGCTAAATACCAAATCTCCCCAGCGGTTCAATACGTTGAAAGTATATTTCTCAATCTCCACTGTTGAACTGAATTTGGGAATGAAAAGGTCATTCAATCCATCATCATCCGGAGTGAACGAATTGGGCATGAACATGTGGAAGGTATTGTCGATGTTCACGGCTTGTTGCATTTCTGAGGTGCAGCCAAATTCATTTTCAGCGAGTAGTGTTACGATGTAATAACCACCAGTACTGTAGTTATGCAACGGGTCAATTGCTCTGTCGGTGAAGCCGTCACCAAAGTTCCAGTAATATTGCGATGCGCCTTCGCTGGCGTTGGTAAACGTTATATTCAAGTCATAGATAACCTCGTCTTCCGGATCAATGGTGAAGTTGGCCACAGGTACAGGGAATACTTCGATCATTTCGTCGAAATGCTGCACCGCCACGCAACCGTGTTCCGATGTAGCGATCAATTGCACGTCATATTTACCCGGATCTGCAAAAGTTACAACAGGGAATTCCATATTGCTTGTTGCACCGCTGGAAAATGACCATGCCCATATTTGGTCGTCGGTTGTTTCATTCTCAAATGATACAGTGAGAGGCGCACAACCGTTGAACACTTCAGGCATAATGTCAATAACCGGCGTAGGATGTATCGTATACACTTCTGAGTGAATATCGCTGCAACCAAATTCGTTGGTGGCCTGGACATAAATTTCGTGCACACCCACTTCATCAAATTGAAATACCGGATTGAATGCCTGTGATGTCAGCAGTCCATCGGTATACCATTCCATCTCCAGTGCGTTCTGTGATTCTGTTACTGTAGAGATCGATTGCATCAGTAAACAACTTTCGTCACTGCTGAGTGTGAATGATACCAAAGGCTGTGGAAGGATGGTCAGATTCTCTGATGTTTGATCTGTACAGCCGAATTCGTTTTCTGCATGAAGCGAGATGACAAAGTTTTCAGGATTATCTCCGGTGTTCACGAATTCGTAGCAGGCCACTTCAGCGGTTGTGTTGTATCCGTTTCCGAAATCCCAGAAATATTCTTGTGCTCCTGTGGTCAGGTTGTTTGTGCAAATAGTTGCCGGACTGCATCCTTCATTGGTACTCAATGTTATTTGCGCATCCGGTTGTGGATATACCAGGAACTCAAGAGAAGCGGTAGCAGGGCATCCGTTGATGTCATAAGTAGTTGCACTCAAGAAATAAGTATTGCCCACATCATACTCATGAATCGGGTCTTCTTCGGTTTGCTGTTGTCCGTCACCAAAAAACCAATCGGTTTGTGCAATGTTGCCAACCGGGGTGGAGTGAAAATGAACCGGAATGTGCGGACATACGGCGTCTTCTTCCACACCAATGGTGATTGAAGGCGACTGCACGACTGTGATTACAAATGATGCTGTATCGAAACTACAGCCATCATTGGCATAGAATACAACTTCATAGTCTCCGGCATTGTTGAAGAGGTGGTTTGGAGATGTCTGCGTTGAACTGGTGTTGTCACCGAATTCATACAAATAATTGGTGGCTCCTGTGGTGTTGTTGATGAACTCCACAAACAGAGGAGAGCAACCGGCAGAAACACTTGGCTGCATATTCATCTGAACAGTATTCGGCAGCACTAAAACTTCGGAAGTTTCACTGTCCGAACCGCACTCGTTGTATGCGGTGAGTGTAATGACGAAAATTTCGGAATCATCTTCAGTGACATAAACTTTTGGAGTTGGCACCGGATTATCCGAGGTATCACCATCACCTAGATCCCAATGGAAATATTGAGGATTGCCCTGAGATGAATTGCTGAATAAAGTAGTTACCGGTGAACACTGGGAAGAAAGGTCAGTGCTGAACTCTGCATAAGGTGCAGGATCCACAACAATCTGCTGACTGGCATCATCACTTCCGCAAATATTCGCTACAGTGAGCAAAATATCATGTGCAGTGGTTACCAGATCTGCCGTAAAGAAAGAAGCCGGTGGAGTATCTCCGTCGAAAGTTGTTCCACCAAGATCCCAATGACTTGTATAATAATCACCGTTTGATTGATTATCAAATGTCACATGCAATGGCGTACATCCGGTGAATACTGATGGCGTAAATGAAGCCTGAGGGGCTGAAATTATTTCAATGGTTTCCGAAGTTATATCTGAGCATCCCGCTGAATTGAACGCTGTCAACTCAACAGTATAAATGCCTGCCACATTATAAGTAACCGTTGGTTCGGTTTGTAAAGAGCTTGTGCTATTGCCCAGACTCCATGAATAAGAGGCGCTGTTTGTTGAACTATTGTTCATGGTGACACTAGCATTTATACAGGCAACATCTTCGATAGAGATGATTGCATTCGGCAAGGGAACAATGTCAATGAAAATATTATCGGTTGCCACACAGCCATTGCTGTCCTCAACAGTGAGAGTAAACCATGTATCAGCTGTCGGTGTGGCAATTGGATCAGGATAATCGGGATGATTGAGCAACGAAGGATTGTTCCATTCAAAATCCAACGGTCCTGCACCGTTAGCCGCGGCGCCAAGTTGTGCAGAAGCTCCTTCACAGATAGCTTGATCCACACCCGCATCTGCTGTGGGTAGCCCGTGAACAGTGACAGATTTGATATCGCTGTTCAGACAGCTTCCAGATCCGAGTGTGTAAGTAATAAGATATACGCCAGCATTGGCTGGATCGAAATTACCATTGGTATCCCAATAAGGGCCGGAGTTCCAAGTTCCGCCACCAACATTTGCGGTGAGCTGAAATGAAATTGATCCTTCACAAATGGCGACATCAGATCCTGCATCAGCCATGGTCGTTGATGTAACTACCACTGTCTTGGTATCGGATGCTGTGCAGCCGAATGCATTCGTAAATGAATAGTTGAGCACGTATGAACCTACTGCAGATGGCGTAAATAGTCCGCCGCTTGTTACATTGCTTCCTGTCCATGCGCCACCTGAAGGAGAAAAACCAGTGAACTGTTGTACGATTCCCTGATCACAAAAAGTCTGATCGGCACCGGCATTGACGACTGGTAAAGGGTTGCTGGTAATCGTTAAATTATCGGATGAAGAACAACCCGCGTTGTCCGTTACTGTAACAGTCGCGATAATGATTGCTCCATTAACAGTAATGGTGGGATTCGAAATTTGAGGATCACTCACTGATGCAGGTAACCAGTCGTAGTCACCGATAACGCCGTTGGGACTGCTTGCGGTTGCGTTCAATTGTGCAGTGCTGCCATCGCAGGCGAAAATATCTGCACCTGCATTTACTGTAGGCAGACCAAGCACCGTAACCACAATCTGATCACTAGCCTGACAACCGCCCGACATGGCCTGATAAGTCAATGTGTGCGAACCAGCAGCTGATGGAGTGAAAAGTCCACCGCTTGTAACCATTGATGATCCACTCCATGTTCCGCTTCCGCTTAGTTGCAAAGGAACTGCGTTAAGACAAATGTCCAAATCAGGTCCTGCATTCACCGTTCCACCGGATATCACAGCAACAGTCATTTGATCATTGGAGGTGCATCCACTCGGGTTGGTGTATGTATAAGTAAGAGTCACATTACCCAAAGCTGAAGGTGTAAATGTTCCTGCGGTGGTAACACCGGTTCCTGACCATGTTCCGCCTGCAGGACTGAATCCGCTTAGCGCAACCGGTCCGCCGTTCAAACAAGCATTGATGCTACTACCGGCATCAACTGTTGGGTATGCATTGACATTGACGTTAACTTGATCAGAATCAGAGCAGCCGAAAGCATCCGAAACGACAACTGTATAGGTTGTTGTTATTACCGGAGAGGCTGTGGGGTTCGCAATAAGGCTATTGCTCACTGCACCTGATGTCCATGTATAAGCATTGATGGCTCCATTGGGGCTGGTTCCTGAAGCATTCAGTTGAACCTGCGTGCCTGTGCAAACAGATTGGTCCGCTCCGGCATTGGCCGTAGGAAGATCCAAAACAAGCACCTGTATATTATCAGATGCCATGCACAAGCCTGTGCTGGCAGTAAAAGTCAAATTGTATGTGCCAACAGCTCCGGGTGTGAATAGGCCTCCGGACGTTACCCAGCTGCTACCTGTCCATGCGCCACCTGTAAGCAACTGATGAGAGGGGGAATTCAAACATATGGTAACATCATTGCCCGCATTCACACTTCCCGGTGCAACAACAGTTATCACCATTTGATCAGAAGAGGTGCATCCGGCAGCGTTTGTATAATTATAAGTAAGGTTGAATGTTCCCTGTGTAGTTGGAGTGAAAACGCCACCAGCTGTGACGCCGGTGCCGGTCCATGTACCTCCGGAAGGAGAACCACCGAGTGTAACAGCGCTGCTGTTGCTGCAAACATTCATGTCTGAGCCGGCATTCACTGTCGTGTATGCGTTTACCGCAACAGTCATCTGGTCACTATTGACACAACCCTCGCTATCTGTCACAGTCAGCGTGTAGTTGGTATTGATGGTTGGTGATGCCGTTGGCTGAAGTATGGTGTTGTTGTTCAGAAAACTTCCTGTCCAGATAATATCAGTGATCGAGCCATTCGAAGAGCTAGCTGATGCACCAATGACCGTGCTTCCACCAGTGCAGATACTGGTGTTGTTGCCAGCATATACTGTTGGCAAAGCAAAAACGGTGATCACCACGTTGTCGGTTACAGAACATGATCCCGATCCGTTTGTAACAGTCAGGTTATAGACTCCCGAAGCATTCGGAGTAAAAACTCCACCGCTGGTTACTGAAGCCGAACCACTCCAAGTACCTACATTAGGAAGATTGACAGCCGGTGTGTTCAGACACATTTCCAGATTTGGTCCACCATTGATTGGAGGCGAAGAGGTAACGCTTATTTGCATCTGATCGCTATTGGAACAACCATTAGAATTGCTGGCTGTATAAGTAAGCGTCGTTGCGGTTACTGAAGAAGCTGTGTACAACCCGGAAGCACTGACACCTGTGCCGGTCCAGATGCCACCGGCCGGAGTACCTGTAAGCTGCAGCGTGCCTTGTGATAGGCAAATCGTCTGATCCGAACCCGCGCTTACCGCGGGCAGCGGATTGATGAAGACAGTGACCTGATCACTCTTTTGACACTGGGAAGCATCAACTGCAGTAACAGTATAAGTAGTTTGGTTTGTTGGAGCAATATTCCAGCATTGAGAAGGAGGACCACTCGTCCACGTATACAACGCAATAGCGCCATTGGTTGATGATGCCGTGGCGCATAAATTGGTTGGGGTTCCTGAGCAAATGGTGAAATCGGCTCCTGCACTTACTGTTGGCAGTGGAAGCACGTTGATAGTGAGCTGATCCGTGGCTGTGCAGCCGCTTGCATCCTGAATAGTCAATGTGTAGGTCGTTGGACCAGTAGTCGAAGGAACCAGATTTGTATTCGGCGTAGCATTGAATGTAGTTCCATTCCAGCTATATGTTACAACTCCGGATGTGCCGCTAGTTGAAACGAATGGACCTGGATTAAAGGACTGATTGAGGCATTTTGTTACATCAGGACCGGCATTGACAGAGCATTGCGAAGCAAGCTCGCCGGCTGAGAGTAGCATTGCGACAACAGCCAGAGGGACAATTATCCCAGGGTGTTTTAGGGTTTTCACGTTACGACAGTTTAAGAGAGATTTTATTCATGTTATGAACAAAGCCTGTACGAAGGTAGGGGTTTTTAAGTTTCGATTGTTAATAAAATCACCTATTTAACTTTTGACTTTAGGTATTCAGGGTTCAGTGAATTGAAAACCAGTACTATATTGCCGACAGAAAACCTGTAATATTTTTTTGAAACGAATGATACGCACCGCTTTGTTTGTCAGTGCATTATTGACAATTACTTCAATCTATTCTCAAACACCTCCCGGATTCTCGTTCACCGAAGATGAATTTACTTCTTTGCCAACATCTGAGCTGGCAACTTTCGACCATGCTGTGCTATGGGACGAAGACACCCGAACTGAAAGAATGGGGGGTAGATCTAATGTGGGAAGACTTATAGCAATTGGTCAGAACAGCAATAACCTGGGAGCATGGACAGTATTTCCCAATGGCGACAGATTGTGGCAATACCGCTTTAAAACGGCAAACGCCAAAGGGTTGTGCGTCTATTTCAATGATTTGTACATTCCTGATGGCGCCTCGCTCTATTTCTATCCATCCAACAGAAAATATTTTTTGGGTCCGTTCAGCAATGAGGACTGCAATGATCATGGACATTTTATGGCCGGTGAGATAACCGGCGAAGAGGGCATCATTGAATACTATCAACCAGCCTCAGTGGTTGGAGAGCCAAGATTAGGGATAAGAGCTGTTTCGCATATGTACAGGTATGTATACAACTATATGGAGGAAATGAATGAAGACGAAAGGGGTGGAGCGGAATTTTGTCAGGTTGATGTGAATTGCCCGGAAGGCGCAGGTTGGGAGGCACAAAGAGATGCTGTGGTGAGGCTGCTCATCACGGATGGCAATACACAAGGCTTTTGCACCGGCTCTTTTGTAAATAATACAGCAATGGATTGCAAGAAGTATATTCTCACTGCCCTGCATTGCGCTGAAGGTGTTTCTGATGACGATTTTCTTGATTGCAGTGTTAGACTCAATTACCAGCGCTCGCAATGCACTTCGGGTAGTATTCAGACAAGTCATAACAGAATTGGTGTTATACATATCGCCGACAGTGATGATGGCGGCGGTGACTCCGGATCTGATTTTCTATTGCTCGAATTGGTTCAAACAATACCCACTGCGTACAATCCATTTTTTGCCGGATGGGATGCTACCACTTCTACACCAAATGACGTAGTCGGTATTCATCACCCGAGCGGCGACAGGAAGAAAATTTCGACAGCAACAAACATTGTATCCGCAACATGGCAGGCCCCCGGCAATCACTGGCAGGTGAAGTGGATGGAAACAACTACCAATTGGGGCGTTACAGAACCGGGATCTTCTGGTTCTCCTATTTTCAATAATGACAAGAGAATTGTGGGCCAGCTCACCGGTGGTTTTTCATGTTGCACTGATGGTGGTTGCGTTCCCGCACAGTTCACCGGTCCTGCAGAACCGGATTACTATGGAAAGATGGATAAAAATTGGGATGACAATCCGAATGCAGCGAATCAAAAACTAAAAGTATGGCTGGACCCATTGAACTCAGGTGTGACCGCCATGGATGGAAGTTATATCAACGAAGGTCAGCAGTTCCCATGCTCTCCGGCAGTTTCTACAGGTAAGGAGCCACTTTTATTTGATGACGTAAAACTTTTCCCTTCATTGGCTGATCAGGAATTGAACCTTTACTCAAAAAAATTCAGACAGATCAGAGAGATCAGAATATTTAATTCCGCAGGCCAGTTTATCTGGTCCGGAAACTTCGGTCAGGAAAACACTTCGGTTAGCACAAACCAAATGCCCGGAGGAGTCTACTACATCAGTTTCATTGAAAATGACGGTATACACGTCACAAAAAAGTTTATTGTTCTACATTGATGCGTAATTCACGATGAGGTGTTCGTATCGGTAATTCTCGCTTGATATTTTCATGGAAAAATGATTAATTTTGACCAAAACCCGAAACAATGAAATTTGAAATATCACACCAGGACAAAGTTGAAGTGATAGCAACCAAGGTTGAAAAATTGGATGCCGTTCATGCGCCTGAGCTAAAAAGTGAGATCGTGATGATCAATAAGGATGGTCACAAGAATATAATCATTGATCTTTCAGAAACACGCTATATCGACTCTTCAGGTTTGAGTGCGCTGCTTGTGGGAAACAGGCTTTGCCGCGATGCCAACGGATCATTTGTGCTTTGCGGTCTGCAAGACAATGTAAAAAAACTTATTTCCATTTCACAACTGGAATCTGTTCTTAAAATTACTCCTTCCAGAAATGAGGCAATTGATCTCGTTTACATGGAAGAGGTTGAACGCGACATTTAAACCACTATAATATGATAAAAAAGCTACTCAGTTTTTGCTTCGCTTCAGTTACAGTTTTGACCTTATCAGCTCAGTGTGATCCACTGGCGCATGATTGGGAGGGCGCAACATTCGGTGTTTCTCCTGATCCTACGCTTGGTGAGAATTTCCTGCCGGCCTCATTAGGCGTGCCGTACAGCGATGTTGTTTATGTAAAAACTCCAATAAATGCAGGTGATATAAATCCAGATCTGGGCGACCTCATTCAAATTGATTCAATGCGTTTGGACAGTATCACCATATTCAATGGTATCAATGACGTGCAGCTTTCAACCATCGGTTTGAATGTTATCTGCAACAACAATGGTGATTCACCGGATGCGTGTATGTTCATGCCTGGTAATGCATATTGCGGAGACATTGCCGGAACGCCTACTGTGGCAGGTACATTCGAAGTGAAAATATTTGCGACAATTTACTTTCAGGCGTTTGGTCCGCAGGAATTGCCATGGGAATTTGAGGGATACAGCCTTGTGATTTCCGGAACAAACAATGTCAATGAGTCATCAGAATTTAAGTTGCAAGTTTCTCAAAATTCGCCTAATCCGGCGTTTGACTATACCGTTATCAACTACGAACTTCCTAATTATGCTGATGTGAATTTTACGGTGAACAATCTTATTGGTGAAGTTGTCATGAATAGAACGGTGCGCGGTAAAAAGGGAGATAATCAGCTCAGAATTGAAACTGCAGAATTGGAAACCGGAATCTATCTCTACACGATTCAATCTGCCGGGAGAAAAATTACGCGTAAAATGATTGTTCAGAACTGATCATTTTGATAGATATTTGAACTGCCCGAACCAATGTTCGGGCGGTTTTTTTTTGCATCAGCACAATGACATTTGAAGTAACCATACTTGGCTGTGGAGCTGCCGCCCCAACGGGAAAGCACAATCCATCATCACAGATTGTCAATGTGCACGATAAACTGTATATGGTCGATTGTGGAGAGGGCACGCAACTTCAACTCAGAAAATTCAAAATCCGTTTTCAAAGAATCAACCATGTTTTTATTTCCCATTTACACGGTGATCATTATTTGGGCCTGATGGGTTTTATTTCCAGCATGCACCTGCTCGGCAGAAAAAGCAAGTTGTATATTTTCGGTCCGAAGGAGCTGAAAGACATTGTTGAAATGCAACTTAGAGCATCCCAAACATTTCTGGAATATCCCCTTGAGTTTCACTCGACGTCTTTCGAAGAAAAACAACTTGTTTATGAAGACCGCACCATGCAGGTTTATTCTTTTCCGTTGAAGCATAGGATTGATTGTTGTGGATTTCAATTCGTAGAAAAGGAAAAGAAGCCGAAGATCAAAAAGGAAATAGCCAGAGCCCATGATCTTCTTCCAAGCAACATTGTGGCATTAAAAAACGGTCAGGAAACAACACTTGCCAATGGCACCGTGCTAACACCCGAAATGGCTACAATGCCACCAGACGGTATACGCATGTATAGTTATTGTTCAGATACTGCTTTCTCTGAGAAGGTTGCCGCAAGTGTAGCCGGTTCCAGTTTGCTTTATCATGAATCGACATTTCTTGAATCTGAAAGGGACAGGGCAAAGGCAACATTTCACAGCACAGCCATGCAGGCCGCACAAATAGCCTCTCAATCCGGATGCAAGCAACTCCTGCTGGGACATTTCAGCTCACGATATGCCAATGACGAGGATTTCCGGAAAGAAGCATTAAGCATTTTCTCCAAAGTCCATATAGCCGACGAAGGTGCTGTTTTTTACGTGGAATACTAAGGAGGTTTTTGGAAGTACCCTTAATTCATTTCAACCTGACGTGCTACTTTCTGAAGAATTTCGAAAACGGTTTCAGCCATTACGTTTTCACTGTCAAGTGTAGGGTTGATTTCTGTGAATTCGAGACAACAAGTGCGTTCATTTTGCAAAAACTCCAGAATGAGGTCAGCAGCTTCTCTTTCGTTGATGCCGCCTTTAACCGGTGTGCCGGTGCCTCTTGAAATGGATGGGTCCATCGAGTCAACATCGAAACTAATATATACACGATCACAATGACTGAGGTATTTTAGTATTTCACGGCTGAGTTTGGTAACGCCGGTTTTGCGCAACTCGTTTGTAGTGACTACACGGACTTTATTCTTCTTGATCAGGCTGGTTTCTTGTTCTTCGAAATCCCTCAGGGTGATGTAAACCAGATCACGGTATTCAATTTTGGGTGCGAAGTCTCCAACACTTTTCAGCATTTCCCACATTTCAATAACTTCATAGTCCAGGTCATTTACCTTTTCTTCGATGTTGTCTTCGTTGAGCGATGCTGCAATAGGCATACCGTGCAAGTTGCCGCTCGGAGTGGTATATGGCGAATGGAGGTCGGCATGCGCATCTATCCAGATGACACCCAATCTTGATTCCGGATATGCCATTTTGATACCCGCTATGGTTCCTCCGGCACTGCTGTGATCACCGCTGATGATCAATGGAAAACGTCCGTCACGAAGTGTATCACGAACAGCAGCAGCAACTCGTTCGTAGATTTTCAGAACGCTTCGGATATGTCTGGCATACCTGCTTCCAGGATTTCCATGCAATGCCTGATTGTCATTGGGGATGACGATGCTTTTGTATTTTTTAAAAAACTGTGATCTGAAGTCAAGCGCTGCAATTTTAACTGCTTCAATACCAAGGCTTGCGCCTCTTGTTCCCGCACCCACTTCACTCGGAACCTCAATCAACCGTATGTTCTTTTCTTTTTTAGTCATTCCGCGCAAAAATAATGATCAAAGTTTTAAATATCAGAGACAACAATATTGGCTCAGTAAATTGTAAATTGCACTCCAAATCAAATGCATGAGCGCAACTGACTACGCAAGGGAGAAGATTCAAATTATTGATTGGATAATCAGGCAGGAAAACGCCAACAACCTAAAAGCTGTTTCGGAATTTATTCAACGCATGGAAAAAGAATCGGCCGAGTCAGTTCGCATCGTTGGTTATCGCGCGAAAGGCGTTGCTGTGACTCTGAATCAGTTAATAGTTTCTATTCAGAGTTCATTGGACGAAATAGCCAGAGGTGAA
>JBEIHH010000083.1:0-13556 GCA_040381475.1 Crocinitomicaceae bacterium
AAAAAGTGGAGATAATCGGATTCGAACCGATGACCTCTTGCATGCCATGCAAGCGCTCTAGCCAACTGAGCTATACCCCCGTTGATTTCGCAGGGTCCGTAAAAATCGGCTGCAAATATAGCCGCAGGCAAGACCGAAGCAATAAAAAAATCCGTCGTGTGCAACCTTTTGAAACTGTGGTGTGTTAAGTATAAACATGCGGTTGGTCATGCGGCTGCGTGTGGTTTTGGTTAAGGAAAGTAGACGCCTCCGGTTGGAGGCGTTCTTCATTTCTGGCTACTAAGGAAAATCCACCTGACAGATCAGTCACTACCCGATTCAGGGTATTTCTTGCAAAAGATGACCTTTACCCTTTTCATGGTATTGTCACTACTAAGCTATTCAACGTCTATTTGCGCTATTAAGAAACAATCTTCATAAGGGCATTTATGTATATCCGTCGTCAAAAGTTTATTCTGATTTTGCTGCTGATTTGCGCAATTTCCGCCAAAGCACAAATTGACACAACTGCCATACCTGTTCTCAATGAAATTGAAATCAAAGCATACCCTTCTATCAGTTCTGTATCACGGTTAGCCGAAATTCAAGGCACAATCGTTAACGCCGGAAAAAAAAATGATCTCATCCGCCCGGCAGCAACCAATTCGGATTTATCGGTGAATTCATCACGGCAGATTTTTGGCAGGGTACCGGGTATTTCAATCTGGGAAAATGATGGATCGGGAATACAACTTGGCATAGCAAGCCGCGGACTTAGTCCCAATCGTTCTTGGGAGTTTAACATGCGGCAAAATGGATACGACATGTCAGCAGATGTTTTCGGTTATCCTGAAGCTTATTTCAGTCCGCCGACTGAAGCAGTAGATCGCATAGAAATTGTTCGTGGTGCAGGTGGACTTCAGTATGGACCACAATTTGGGGGAATGGTGAATTACGTTATTCGGCGCGGTGCCTTAGACAGAAAAATTGCTTTTGAGACCTCACAAACAGCAGGAAGTTTTGGTTTATTCAATAGTTACAATGCTTTGGGAGGCACAATCGGCAAGGTGAGTTATTATACATACTTCCATCAGCGTTCGGCAGACGGATGGCGCGAAAACAGTGCATACAGGACACAAACCGGTTATGCATCATTGCAGTACAGACCTAATTCCCGCTGGACCATCAGCGGTGATTTTACACGGATGAATTATGTAAGTCAGCAACCCGGCGGTCTCACAGATGCGCAGTTCAAAACATATCCACGACAAAGTTCACGTGAAAGAAATTGGATGGGAGTTCCATGGAATATTGGATCAATTAAAGCTGAATATCAGAATGATGGCGGCTTCAAACTTCAAGTAACCGCCTTCGGACTGCTTGCTGAACGCAACAGTGTGGGTTTCGTAAGTGCTATCAACGTTGCCGATGCGATCATTGACAGTTTGGATGTTTACGCGTCACGGCAAATCGACCGTGACTTGTATGCAAGCTACGGTGCAGAGGCGCGTGTTCTTTTGCCATGGAATCTCTTCGATAGAAAGCAGCAATTGTCTGCGGGCGTTCGTTACTACTATTCGGATGTAGATCGGAAGCAACGTGGCACCGGCACGAGAGCATCGGATTATGACCTCACGCTCACCAATCCGGATTGGGGAAGAGAATTTGTTTATACCACCACCAATGTCGCTGCATTTGCTGAACAGGTTTTTAATCCCGTTAAAAATCTTCTCATCATACCGGGCATTCGTCTGGAAACAATTTCAAACACCGCATCTGGAAGGCTCGCTGTGACCAACGGTGAATTTACTCCACTCAGTTCAGACCGACAGATCATTCTCGGTGCACTTGCATCAGAATATCATATTGGCGAAACAGAGATTTATGGAAATTACTCCATGAGCTATCGGCCTGTAACTTTCTCTGAACTCACTCCATCCGGCACAACGGATATTATCGACCCAGACCTGAAAGATGCACAAGGATATAATGTTGATCTGGGCTACCGCGGAAAATTGACCGACCGACTTGTATTCGATGTTGGCGCTTTCATGATGAATTATGACAATCGAATTGGCAATATTCAGCGCGACGGAGTGAATTTCCGAACCAACATCGGCGCATCCGAAACACGTGGAATCGAATTATTCGGAGAATGCAATGTGATGCCTGTTAAGCTTGATCAATTTGGTAAACTAAATTTATGGGCCAGCATGTCATGGATTGAAGCCCGCTATGTAAGCTGGAATGATCCTGCCATTGCCCCGGGCACAATCAATGACCGGGCTGGTAAGCGTGTAGAAAATGCCCCGGCCTACATCCACCGCGCGGGAGTATGTTACCAATATGAAGGCATTGCGGTATCGCTGCAATACAGCATGACAGGCAAAGCATACGCAGATGCATTGAACACAGAAGAACCCAATGTCACAGCCACAAACGGATTAATTCCTGCATATGAAATCTGTGATCTGAATGTCAGCATTCCGCTGAACAAGATGATTACACTGCGCGGAGGAGTGAACAATCTGCTCAACGAGTCCTACTTCACACGCAGGTCCGGGGGATATCCCGGACCCGGAATTATGCCCGGCAACGGGAGAACCTTTTACCTGACGATTGCAGGTAATTTCTGATCAGATTTTTATCAGCCAAACATATTGATAAGAAACAAGAAAGCAAATCAACCTTGGTTGGTATTACTATCTTATTTCATACTTGTCTCAAACACGAATTCAACTGAAAGAGTCAGATGAGTAAATCGTCGACGAAGCTACCCTTGCTGAAATGCACTGATCAATCAACTTGGTTGCCCTCCTTGCGAAAATCCAACCGATTGACCCATGTAATTTGCAGGTAATTTTGGTGCAGCCAATCAGGATTGTTATTGAGTGCCCATCCAACGTAGAGCAATCCACACTCCAAATAATTGTTAGAGTTCAAACTAAATCCGATTTGTGCTGCCGACCAGTTTTCATTGTACACCACAACAGAACCAGGCATGGTATTCAGAAAAAACTCAGTGTAACCAGTAAAATATGTACCCTTTTCATTCAGTTCATAACGCAACCCCATCAGCAATCTTAGTCGGTGCGTGAAGGGTGACTTTCCAGTTTCTCTATTTTCAATAAAACGCTCATCGAAACGCAAACGTTGTTTGAAGCGGAATCTTCCGACTTCTTCGTTACAGGTCAATTGCTGAAACAACCGGTGCTCATTCCGATAATCATCCCTGAAAGGCTGTTGTCTTTCGTAAACATATGAATTGGTAAAGGCAAGGTACTTTCCAAGTTTCACAGTCAATCCGGCTTCACCATAAGCATACAGGCTGCGCGCCTCGTCTCTCATATCACCTTCATCAGATGAATATGGTTTGATGGCATCAAACAAATAAACATTGTATTCAAACAATCTCGATATTGAAGCGCTGTGATCAATTGTGGGAAACAAACCAAAATAGGTTGTATTCTGTGCAAGTGATGGCCAAGAAACTGCCACCGACATCAACGCCAAAAAAAATTTATGCTTCATCCCTTATCAATGAGAATACATACAACATTTCTCTGGCAATCTGCGCACAACGTTCGCTGTACATAAAATCCTGTTCTCCGGTATTGTCGAATGCCTTTGGATCGTCATAAGTGGTAGCAATGCGCAGATCAACACCCGGAATAAATGGACAATTTTCTTCTGCATCGCCGCAGGTCATGATCGCAGCAAACCTCTTCTTCGGATTTAACTCATGATCATAAACTTTGGAAAAGCAAACCAAAGAATTGGTTGGTTCATCATAAACAACCTGATATTTTGGATTGAGAGAATCATCCATTTTGTTCACTTCAATACCTGCGTTCCTAATGGCTTCAATGGCATTGGGGTGAAAAGCGGTCGCTTCGGTTCCTCCGGAATAGGTTTCAACTTGATGAATACTGTAATATACCGAAGCAACTTTCGCCCAGATCATCCCAAAATGACTTCTACGGGAGTTGTGAGTACAGATAAAAACAAGCTGAGCGTTACGATCATTGCTGTGACAATCCATGACATACTTAGAGATTTTTGTCAAAACCTCTTTTCGTGTCGGAGAAATCAGATCGAATTCTGCAATGCGCAGATTGCAGTAATTAAGAAGGGTTTCTTTCATCTTTAGAAAAAAGCAAATTGTGAATAACCATACCCAACAGAGCACCCATACATGGCGCGGCGATGTAAATCCAGGTGGTTTCAAGATTTCCTGAAACGATAGCAGGTGCAATTGAACGCACCGGATTCATGGATGCTCCACAAATCGGACCCGCAAACATGGCTTCAAGACCAACGGTACCTCCTATGGCGATGGCTGCAGTCATTCCCTTTTCCTTAGATCCCGTTGAAACATTGAATATGACCATCACCAGAATGGCTGTAAGAATAAACTCCATCACAAACGACTGCAACATGCTTCCGGAGGGAAGGGTATTACCCAAGGTAGTATGCTCAGGAAACAATGCCGCCAGCGTAACACTTGCGGTCAAAGCACCCAGAAACTGGATGATGAGGTAAGGCAAAACCTGTTTACCGGGAAATCTTCGTGAAAGAGCAAAAGCGATGGTCACAGCGGGATTCATATGTGCTCCGGAAACATCACCCAAAGCAAAAATCATAGCGGCCACTATCAGTCCGAAAGTAATTGCTATACCTGCATGCGTGATTGCACCGCCGGACACATCGTTGATAACAATTGCACCCGTGCCGCAGAACACCATGGCAAACGTGCCACAGAATTCACCTAGTAGTTTTCTGGTCAAAAGTTCCATAGATCAACAGCATCCAGAACCCGGAGTGCACGAAACATTCTTTTTAGCCAACACAGTGATACTAAAAATACCCGGGCCAGAGATTTTCATCCAGTTCAACTCCTCTGGTGTGAGGTATTGTGCCAGAATTTCATCAGGAATGATGATTTGTTTTTCCTTTTGAATGGTGATATCCTGAAATCCTGCATTCGAAATGATATTGAGATAATCGTCTTTCCGAATCGCGCCACTCACACAACCGGCATACAACTCAGCCACTGACTTCATTTTTTCCGGTAATTCACCGATCAATACAACATCAGAAATACTGAAATGTCCCGAAGGTTTTAATATGCGACTTATCTCCTTGAAAACAGCAACCTTATCCGGTACAAGATTGAGTACACAATTGCTAACAACCACATCAGCCACGCCCGAAGTCAAAGGAATTTTTTCGATGTCTCCCAGGCGAAACTCTACGTTGTTGAATCCTAACTTCTCCGCATTGGCTCGCGCCTTATTGATCATTGGTTCGGTAAAATCGATACCTACCACCCTACCGTTGGGTCCGGTTTCGTGTCTTGCAACAAAGCAATCATTGCCTGCACCGCTGCCAAGGTCAACCACCGTATCACCCGGACGTATTCTGGCAAATTGTGTCGGCAATCCGCAGCCAAGTCCTAAATCCGCAGCCTCCTGATAGCCATCAAGTTTATCATAATCGTCGGCCATAAGATTGTAAGTCTCTGCTGTACCGCAGCATGAGGTTTTACCGCAACATGATGTCGCATTGGTTTCTTTATCCTGGAGAGCGATTTCACTGTATTTCTCCCTGACCATTTCTTTTATTGACTGTGAATTTTCCATATTCATCGTAATATTCAGTTTAACAACATTTTATACGTGATGTCGATACAAGCAAAAGAAACTCGGACAGATACTTCTTAGCCACCTCCAACTCCTTATCATTGATACAATAACAGGTCTTAGCCCCTTCTATTTCTCCCTGAATCAATCCTGCGGTCTTCAGTTCTTTGAGATGTTGAGACACTGTGCTTTGCGACAATGGTAATTCATCCACAATATCCCCGCATACACATGATTTCTTCTGCATCAGTACTCGCAGAATAGCTACGCGCGCCGGATGCGACAAGGCCTTGGCATACATCGCTATCTTATTATCTTTTACCGTAAACTCTTCTGTTTTCGAAATACCCATGGGATTAAATCTAATTTCATCGCAATATTACGATTATTATTACCACTCCAACAACTTTAACAATTTTGATGATATGCATCGAACCTCAACGACTTCAATGAAACAAGAATCTTACGTCAGACTATATCATGTTTCGGAATTACATTCCTGAATGAGCATTAAAACAAACCTCCACCATTATTTTCGCCTTTTAATGACGTCATGCGCTACTGTATTACAATTCGGGGGAAAGTTCAGGGTGTTTTTTTCAGAAAGTTCACTGAAGAGATGGCCAACCAATTGGGCATTAAAGGCTTTGTAAAGAATATGCCGGATGGTTGCGTGTATTGCGAGGCGGAAGGCAAAGAAGAAGCTCTCGAAGCATTTACCGACTTGTGTGGTGAAGGGCCGCCTTTTTCCAGAGTCACCGGGGTAGAAGTTGAAACCAGTCCCCGGGTTGGATATACTAACTTTGAAATTCGCAAATGATCCGTTTGATTGCTTGCAGATGACCTTTCTTTGCTGCTCATGACATCCCAGTTCAAAAAATATTTGAGGCATATTCTGATACGCACAGGAATTCCTTTGACTAAGAATATTGCCTATGATATTGCCACGGAGAAGATTTTGAAGCAGGTTCTTAAACCTGAAAGTTGTTGTGTTGATGTAGGAGCACACAAGGGCGAAATTCTGGATGTATTTCTCGAGCGTTCACCATTGGGAAAACATACAGGCTTTGAACCTATTCCTGTGATGTATCAGGCGCTTTGCACGAAATACCAAGGCAAGGCCGACATTCATCCATTTGCTTTATCAGAAGAATCCGGGTCAACCACGTTCAATGTGGTTGAAGATGATCCGGCCTACAGTGGCCTTAAAGAGCGTCGCTATAAAACAGCTCATCCGAAGATTGAAAAAATACAAGTCGATGTGCGCAGGCTGGATGACGTCTTGCGTGAACGTACATTCAAAATTGCTTTGATCAAAATAGACGTTGAGGGTGGGGAACTCGGTGTAATGCGTGGAGCGCAAAACATACTCACCAGCGACAAACCTGTCTTGATTTTTGAATGTGGTAAAGGAGCGTCGGAATTTTATGGTACAAGTCCGGAGGATGTGTTTGATTTTTTGACGGAAAAGAAATATTCAATTTATACTCTATATGACTTTCTGAATAACAGGACATCATTAACACAAAAAGAATTCGTGTCGTCATTCCAAACAGGAAGAGAGTACTATTTCATCGCAAACTGAAAAAGCATTGCTGATAAAAAAAACGGTCATCTGGCAGGGAATTTCCTGGATATCACTCCTGGGAATACTCATCTTTCTGACTTTGAACCGACACAGTAAATCAGGAATAAAAACTCATCACAGGGAAATCTGGGCAGACAAAGCAGGATAGTACATTTATCTGCCTGCGGCTTTAGTTTACAATTGGAAGGCCGATCAACTTCCGGATAGTATGGATACAAAATCCGGGTATGGTTTCAAATTGGATTCTGCTAGCGACAAAATCATCACCAAATACTCATACGGCGTGGCATTACTTGAATCTCCATTCTTCCTTGTCACTCATGCTTTTCAAAAAGCCAATGGGCAAGACGATTCCGGATTTTCAGCACACTATGCCAGATCCATCGGCGTGGCCGCGTGCTTCTGGCTGGTGGCCGGGCTGTTTTTATTTTCGAAGATTCTCGAAGCATTTTTAACCCATTGGCAATCTTTCATCAGTGTACTCATTCTATTGACAGGTACAAATGTTTTGTATTATACAATCATAGACGGCGGAATGTCTCATGTATTCTCCTTCTTTGCATTCTCCCTGCTGTTATATTCTATGAAAACAAATTATCAGGCTGCCACCGCTCAGAATCGCCTGCTCATAGGTATTTCGATTGGGCTTATCATCATCATAAGACCCATCAATATTCTTTTCTTATTGATGCTGGTCGCAGGAATAGCGACTTTTCTGTTCGATTACCTCAAGGTATTCATCAAGTCGGTATTCTCTGCGGCAACTCTTGTTCCAATATTTCTTCTTGTGATACCACAGAATCTGTACTGGAAATATGCTTTTGACAATCCTCTCGTTTTTTCTTACGGCAATGAAGGATTCAGTAATCTCCCATCCCCGCCAATTCTGGAATACATCCTCTCACCTCACAACGGTTTGCTTCCTTATGGATTATTATGGCTTCTTTTCGCAATATGCACCTGGGCGATTAAGGAAATAACCATGAAACAAAAAGCATTTGTCCTGATGTGCTTTCTATTAACAACATATCTCTTCTCATCATGGTGGAACTGGAATTACGGCTGCGGCTTCGGATGCAGAAGTATGATCGAATATTCTGTCCTTTTTGGCTTACCTCTCATGATATATATTCACAAAGCAAAAAATAAAATACCACTATTTGCAGCAATCATTGTTTGTATCGGTGTTAATCTGAAATTGACTTTTAGCTATGATCAATGCTGGCATTCGACTGATTGGGACTGGAAAGCATATACCGAAATACTTCTCGGACCGACGAAATAAAATATCATTCGATAAACAATTTTTTCGTGCCAATTAATTTCTTCTCTCGATCATACTTTGCCTCGATAACAAGCCCCTGATTTACCAACCGGTAATCCATTGTTTCGCCTCTAGATAAGAGTGGCGTTAAGGCTCTTCCTATCATATCAAAGTACCTGATGTATTCGAATCTATCTCCTGAATTCACTTCGAACAGGTTGAGTGAGAAGCAACCGGCATTATGCCAAATCGTTTCCGATCCTGCAGCTGGTGTCAGGTCAGGATAAACAAACAAACCTCCCTGATAAGTAGGCGCTATTTCCGTATTGAGTGTCTTGACTGCCATTACCAGTTTGCCATTTGACAATATGCCTGAAGTGAGATTAAGATAATCCGTCCCGATGGTAATAGCGTTTTGCCATGAGCCATAAAAGTTATTGACCGTGATTGTACCATTGTCGCTTCCGTCTCCATAAGCATTGGTATAACCCATCAGAAAAATATTTTCTTCATTTAACGCAAAATCGCTAAAAACATAATCGCCATTATGATTTTCTGCATTCATCCAAAATATTGCTGAACTATCCAGATATCGGCACATCATGAAACCAAGGTGATGCTCATTCGAATTAAAATAATTTCCACAAGAGAAGATATAATTGCCGCTAATCTTTGTATTCGAGTATTCACCGTCCTGATCGGTAAGAACATCCGTCTTCTTCCATATTATCACTCCGTCCAAATCCAATTTTATCATCTGTGCATTTCTCCTGCCATTGATAAGATTTTCTGTATACCCTGAAACTATTATACAATCATCAGTCATATCAACATCCGTAAATCCGTCCTCGCCCAAATCGCCATATGTCCACTCTGTAATCAATTCTCCGTTTTCATCCACGTGCAGTAAATAACCATCCGAATCTCCATTGCCATAAGAGTATGTAGTTCCGCAAATAACAAAACCTCCACCGGGATGAGGAACAACCCTATTGGAAAAATCCCAATCTTCGCCGCCGTACTCTTTTTGCCATATCAATTCTCCGTTTTCACTAATCCGGAATACTTTCATATCGTAGTCAGTAGAATTCGCAGCTACGCCAAATCCGCACATCACTATATCACCATTTTCTGCCTGGCAAATACTACTACCTTTATCTGCACCAAAAGAACCCAAAACCTGATTCCATAAGCATTCGAAATTTTCGTCTGTTTTGACCAAATAGAACTCAGTATTATTCTGCTGATCACTTCCGGATGTTCCGATAAAAGCGTATCCTCCATTTGTCAGTTCGATCAATTCACCTGAATCTTCATAAAACTCGCCACCGAATAAATAGACATTGGATGTGTCTACCTGCCCCTTGACCAATCGACAAGTCAAAAAGAAGGTAAAAAGGACGAATAATGACAATATATGATTCGATCGTTGCATATCTTTTTTTCTCAGAATCCTTTTACCACTTCTCGAATTTGAACCAATCGCTCAAGCAAACCCTCCAACAAATCGAGTTTGAGCATATTCGCTCCATCGCTTTTTGCAACTGCCGGATTAGGGTGAGTTTCGATAAACAATCCGTCCGCACCGACAGCAATTCCCGCACGTGCTATTGTCTCGATGAGATCAGGCCTTCCTCCGGTAACGCCGGAACTTTGATTGGGCTGCTGTAAGCTATGTGTACAATCCAGAATGGTCGGCGCAAATTTTCTCATCGCAGGAATTCCTCTGAAGTCCACTACAAGATCCTGATAACCGAAAGTGGTGCCCCTTTCAGTCAGCCAAATACGATCGTTTCCGGTTTCCAAGACTTTCTTCACCGCATGCTCCATGCTTTCAGGAGAAAGAAACTGGCCTTTCTTGATGTTGACGAATTTTCCTGTTTCACCAGCTGCATGCAGCAAATCTGTCTGCCTGCATAGAAAGGCAGGAATCTGAAGTACATCAACATAATTTGCTGCAAGAGCAGCTTCTTCTGCCGTATGAATATCCGTCACTACGGGAATACCGAATTTTTTGCCTGCATCATGGAGAATTTGCAGAGCCTTTTCATCGCCAATGCCGGTAAAACTGTCGCTCCTGGAACGGTTCGCCTTGCGATAAGAAGCTTTTAATACATAGGGAATTTTCAGACGATCTGTTATCGCCTTGACCTGTTCTGCGATTTCCAGCACAAGCGCTTCACTTTCTACGACGCATGGACCCGCAAGCAGAAAAAAGTTTCCCGAATCAGCGTGCTTTATGTTCAATGGTAAATTCATTTTCATTTAAAAACTTTTTCCCAACGTGATATATATATCCCTTCCTCTTGCATTGTCCATGGTGAAACCAGCAAGATTGGAAGAACCGCAACGAAGTAACCATGTACCTTTAGGCATCCACTGCATTTCAGCACCAATGCCGAATCTGCCAAATCCGCCGAAACTTATTCGCTCGGAGAAAATAAAATGATCGCCCAAGTAATGCGACATCCCGCCATAAATCATAGGCAGGGCAGCCCGGCTTGGCCATATGGACAGGCCTGCTTCATAAAAATTCATCTCGTTCAAAAATTTGATCATCCTGACATGAATGGATGCCGGAAGCGAAGTAATAAAATTTCTTCTTTCAGATTTACGGAAGATAGAGTCAGATAGCTGCGGAAATTCCAAAGTATCAGAAGCCAAGTCAAAAACATCGTCAATATCCAATCCCTGCCAGGTAGTGACAGAGTCAAAACGCATTCTCTCTGTTGACTCATTCCAAACAACGAATCCAATATCTCGCAGCGAAATTGAGATCAACCCGCTTTTATCACTCAGAGGAAGATTATAATCAAAGTCGATGGCTACTCCTGCTCCACTGCCATTGGCCCAACCTCTTCTGTTTTCATCACTTCGGATGTACTCACCGTTGTAGCTGAGGCTTAAACTGTCACCATTTTGCGATGTATAAAGACTCGCATCTGTAAATATCATGGAATGATAAGCCTGACCTTCAACCAAAGAAAGCGTAACGCCGCTCAAGGTCCGCTTGCTGAAAATTCCTAAACCCAACTTTTGCCAAGCCTGGAACTGAACAGCCATGGGTCCTATGGATATTGTATCGCCAGCGAATTGTTTATTACCTCTGAAAACAGTATTAAAAAGGTTCTTGCTAAAACTCAGTCCCGCATGATAATTGGTATTGAAGCTGGCCGACAACCCCCAATCAGGATTCTTAAAAATGGTATCACGAAAATTGTACAACTCAAGTGCAGCCTGCCCAAAAAACCCTGCACGATTCTGATCTTGCAACCTACCCATTAAATCATCGATGTGTTGACTTTCAATATGTCCACCCAACATCATTTTTCGCATGAAAAGATTGTCGAGCGCGTTCGATCCAACTGCTCCGGACGCATCAAGAATTGTCAAGGCATCTTTGCTTCGAAATGTGCTATCGGATGTGGTGAGCAAAATGGAAGGAAGCTGTGCGGAAGTGTGGACAGGAATCAACTGGCAAACAACCAAGCTCAGGCACAAGCCCAAAAAGCGAAATGAACATCTGATATGGAAGAAGCCTCTAGTCATAACCGGCCTCCACCACTCCATTTGCAATCAACTTAAAATCTATATAATAATGCTCATAAAGACCGTGAATCTGATCGTAGTCGGGCGTTGCAAACACAATGCGGATAACCATCTTAGAGGGCTCTGCTATCATATTCAACAGCGCATCATCCACAGGGATTCTGATCACTGATTGAGCAGGAATGGTAATATTATCACTAAGAGTCGGAAATGCTGATGCGATCAATTGACCGGAAACAAGTGAGCGTTCGGAAGCACTATTCATTACAGCAACAAAACAGCTTGCTTCAAATGGGAAAGCATTTTCTATGTATAGTTCAAGAAAACCTTGAGAGCTGATTTCTCCTTTCAATTGCTGCAGATCAATAGTATCCTCAAGCACCAAATTCTGCGCAGCAATTCTCAAAGGAATGTCAATTTCAAGCTGCGCCTTCAAGGCGCGATCTGCATAAATAAAATCATTTCCATCGGTAATATCCAAAAGCGGATTGATCACTAAATCTGCCTGCATGCTGAATTGATCAGGAAGATTTTCAATGAATGAAGTAATGTTGCTATTCGAATTATTCAATTGCATGACATTGTACGTAGAGAGTATTTCACCATTTATATCATAAGCTCTGCTAATATTGATAGGCTGATAAAGCGGTGCATGCTGAAGTGTCACCGTCTGAGAATTGACACTGTTGTAATTGCTCAACTCCGTGAAATGAATCTGAGCATCCACACCGATATTATTCTCAATTTCAAACTTCATGGAAGCTGACTCCAAATTGAGCAACCCGTCGGGAAAGTCAAAATCAGAAAATGTAACCGTTTCATCCAGTTCGTATATATGCTGACCAAAGTAACCCCTTGCATAACTCACTTTAGGATCAACGAACTTCAATTCTATCTCAAGACTGTCGTTGCCGCTAACCATGGTTGGTCCGGGAGCATTCAGGGAAGTTAATACCTGGAGATGACTATAGATTCTGTTGAACATAAAACCTGTTTCGCCGGTAAGATCCATTTTGTATCCTGTCAAATCAATTGACCCGCTGTAAATAAATGGCTCTGCATCAGTTCCCGGTTCTGTAGTGGTCTGGATAATTGTCGGTACCCCGTCCAAAGTAACTCCGGGTAAATCATAAGTGCAGCTCAAATAACCATCGATATAGCTTTTTACTGAATACATCAGATAACCCGATTTGATGCGCACTTCTTTTAGCAGTGCATCATTTACATTGATCAGATTATTCTCCTGTTCATTGATAATAACTTGCCCGGGAGGTATGTTGAAAGGCCCACCTGTCAAAGGCACAACGAAACTTTTTGTGATGGTTGTGTCAGGAATCTCAACCAACGTATCCAAATCAAAGTCTGTCAGGTTTTCCTGAAACCGAAAATGCCATAGCTGGTTTTCATCAGAGTAGAGCAAAGAATCAGTCAGAATTTCATCAAGGGTTATGCGGCCGGTAGCCAGCGGCACCAGAACTTCAGTATCCCAGGTCGTTGGCTCTTCTCTTCTGCACGACAGAAGACAAATAGACAA